>NZ_CP067125.1:300000-429813 GCF_028553725.1 Paracoccus alcaliphilus | reverse complement strand
GGCACGACCGGAACCGCGGCGACCTTCGCGCCCGAGGTCGGCCCTGCCGCCATAGGCGCGGCAGCGATGGGTGTTGGCGGGCTGTTGCAGGCGTTGCTGGCCGCCAGAAGCATCCGACGCCGCGCGCCCGAACTGGCAAGACACTGGCGCAATCTGGCGCTTGGGGGGGTGGCGGTGGCGATCTATCCGCTGGCCTTCTATGCCTCGATGCGGCTGGCGGGGGTGACCATCGGAACCGTGGTGACGATCGGCTCGGCCCCGCTGCTGTCGGCGCTGATCGAATATCTGTTCGATGGCGCAAGGCTGTCGCGGCGTTGGCTGGCGGGGGCGTTCATCGGCCTCATGGGCATGGTGCTGCTGTGCGTGACCGGGGATGCGACGCATCGGGCGGGCGAAGGCATGACCATCGCGGGCATCGGGTTGGGCGTGATCGGCGGGCTGACCTATGCGCTGTATTCCTGGACCGCGCGCGGGCTGATGCTGCGCGGGATCGGATCGCGGGTGGCGATGGGCGCGACCTTCGGCATCGGCGGGCTGCTGCTGATGCCGGTTCTGATCGTGACCGGGGGGCCGTTTCTGGCGTCATGGAACAACGCCGCGACGGGAATCTACATGGCGCTGGTGCCGATGTTTCTGGGCTATCTGTGTTTTGGGATCGGTCTGGCACGGATCCCGGCCAGCACCGCCACCACCATTACCCTGACCGAGCCGGTCGTCGCCGCGATGCTGGCCATTCTGGTGGTGGGAGAGCGTCTGCCGCCCCTTGGCTGGGCCGGAGTGGTGCTGATCATCTGCTGCCTGATCGTCATCACCGCGCCGGTCAGACTGGTTGTCCGCCCGCCCCGGACGGTGCAGAAGATATAGGCGCCACGTCCCGGCGCGGCATTTCCGGTGGCCAAAGGCAGCATGACTCAGAACCCACGACCTTCGCGCAGGCCAGTTCCTGTCTGGTGCCGTCTGGTGCTGGCGGTGGGAATCGCGCTGGCCTATGGGCTGCTGCTCTATCTGCTGATCTGGCTGACGCCTGCGTCCGAAGGCTGGCTGCCGTTCATCGCCGGGCTGATCCTGATGCCGATGGGCATTGCCAGCATCGCCACCGCCATCGCCGATCCGCGGGGAGAGCAGGACGTTTGGCGGCATCTGGTCAATGGCTGGCTGGTGATCTCTGCGCTGGTCGTCATCAGCATGCTGTTTTTCCAGGAAGGCGGGATCTGCGTCCTCATGGCCGCCCCGTGCTTTGCCGTCGGCTCGACCGTCGGCTCGCTGCTGACGCACAGCCTGTTGAGGCAGTACTCGTCCCGCGCGCCGACCAGCCTCGTGATCGCCCTGCCCCTGCTGGCCCTGCCGCTGGAGCCCCTGATCGGTTATGCAGAACATCATGGCGCGGTGACCACAGTGATCGAGATCGCCGCCCCACCCGCCACCGTCTGGCGCCACACGGTCGAGATCCCCGATGTGCAGCGCGACGAATTGCCGGCGACCTTCAGCCACAATCTGGTCGGCGTGCCGCGCCCGGAAAACGCCTCGCTTCAGGGGTCGGGGATCGGCGCAGTCCGGCATCTGCAATGGTCACAGGGCGTCCGCTTTCAGGAGATCGTGACCGCGTGGGAGGATGACCGCTATCTGGCCTGGGATTTCAGCTTTGGCCCGCAATCGATCCCGGCGGCGGTCGAGGCGCATATCGATGTGGACAGCGACTATCTGAAGATTGCCAGCGGCGATTACCTGCTGGAGCCCCTGTCGGACGGCGGTACCCGGCTGACATTGACCACGCGCTATACCATCGCCACGCCGATCAATGCCTATTGCGATTTCTGGGGGCGGATATTCCTGAACGATTTCCACGGCGCGGTGTTGCAGGTGATCAGGAACCGCGCCGAAGCGGCCGTATGAATGGTTGCGCGCGACGCGGATCGGCCTATCCCGCCATCAACCCCGCGCGGCCCTGTTTCCAATAGGCGGCGGCCAGGGTCCGGTCGCGGCCCAGGCCCAGATCAGAGCGCCAGAACTGGCGCACCTGCTGGGCGGCGGCGGATTCGGCGGCGAACCAGCCAAAGCTGTCGGGCCGGTCGGGCCAGCCCTCGGCCATGATCCGGTCGGCTAGCGTCTGACCGGGGGCGGCGCCGGGCTGGCGCAGCAGCCATTCCACGTGGATGCCGGTGCGGTTGTCGATGGGCTGGCGCTCGACGGCAGAGGTGATCTCGACAAAGGCGGTGCCGCCGGTCCGGGGCGGCAGCGTTTCCAGCAGCCGGGCCAGCGCGGGCAGCCCTGCCTCGTCCGCGCCCATGATGAAATGGCGCGCATCGGCGTTCAGGGGGCGGCCAAGCGGGCCGATCATGCCGATGGCGTCACCGGCCTGCGCCGTTCGCGCCCATGACGAGCCCGGCCCGTCCCTGTCATGCAGCAGCATGTCGATATCGACCCATCCCGCCGCGGCATCCATGCGCCGGATCGTATAGACCCGCGCGACAGGTTTGCGCTCCGGATCGGGCCAGTCGGCCAGACCGTCCGGCCCCGCCACCGGCCAGACCGGCGCGGGGATCGCGGGCGACGGCAGCAGCAGCCGCACATGCATGTTGCCGAAGGCGGCGAAACGGTCCAGCCCCTCGCCGCCCAGACGGATGCGGCGCATATGCGGGGTCAGGCTGGAGGCCGACAGCACCCGCATCAGCCGGAAGGAATCCAGCCGCCGGTCGCCCGCCGCGTCGCCCTGCCACAGGATGCGCGGCGCATCCGCCTTGGCATAGAGCATGAAGGCCGTGGCCATCAGATCCTTCAGCCGCGCCAGACCGTTCGGATCGGGGGCACCGCCGCGCAACCGCACCTGCGCGCCCTCGGCCACGATCTCGGCCCAGCCGAAGGCATAGCGCAACCGCGTCACACCGGGCGCGGCGGGCATGCGCTGCGCCTGAAAGCTGGCCAGCCTGTCGGTGATGTCGCCCATGTAATCGCCATGATGCGGCAGCGTCAGCTTTGCATGACAGATCAGTTCGGCCATCGAGGCACCCTTTCCTTCAGCCGCCCAGACGTTTCGTGAATGAAATGCGGACGGTGCGGCCGCGCCCCTGCTCGATATCCGAGGTCGTCGCCCAGCCGGATTGCGCGTCGGTATAGGCCTTGTCGAACAGGTTATCGATCCCGAAATCGATGCGGTAATCGTCGGTTTCGTGCCAACTGGCGAACAGATTGACCAGATCGACCTTGGGGTAACGGGTCTCGGAGGTCGAGGTCAGCCGCGTCACATCGCCCAGTTGCTGATATTCGACGCCATATTCCAGCCGGTCGGCAAAGGCCCGCAGGCCCAGCCGCGCGGTGATGCTGTCCAGCGGCGTGTTCGACAGCGTCAGCCCCTCGTTCGCGCCATCCTTCATCCGCGCGTTGACAAAGGACGCGCCCAGATCGACATAACCGCGCCCGAAGTCGTAATTGCCCTCGATCTCGATCCCGTCCAGCTTGGCCTTGCCGACATTCTCGTATCGGGTGACGGCGCCCACGCGGGTGGTGTCGATGTAATCCTTCACATCTGACCGGAAGGCCGTGACCTTGGCGCGCAGGAAGTCATCGCCCAGAAACAGCCCCTCACGCTGGATATTCGCGCCGATTTCCCAGCTTTTGGCGGTTTCGGGACGCAGCAGCAGGTTCGGTTCGTATCCATCGCCATGCGCGCCGTTCTTGCGGAACACCTCTTGCAGATGCGGCGCGCGATAGCCCTCGGAATAAGAGGCGAACAGCTGCACCCCCGGCGTGACCTCGGCCCCCAGCGACAGGCGCGGCGACCAGCGGTTGCCGTTCAGCGACACGTCGCGTTCGGGTTCGCTGTCGGTGGCCTTGCTGCGTCCGTCGAGGTCATAGCTGTCATAGCGCAGCGACGCGATCACCTCGAAAATGTTGTGCTGACCCTGCCATTGCAGCCACGTGCCCCACAGTTCCTGACGCCCGGCCCCGAAATGGTCGGCATCCGAGCTGCCCTTGATGAGGGCATAATCCGCCCCGACCGACAGCGTCTGATCCCAGCCGCCCGCCGAGAACCGGGCGGAATTTTGCGCTGACAATCCGTTGCTGATGACCTTGTAGTAACGCGACTCGCCGATATTGTCCTCGGGCCAAAGCTGCGCCTGCCGGTTGTCGGTGCCGACGTGATAGCCCTTGATCTCAAGGTCGATCAGGTCGTTTTCCTCGGGGCTGAAGTTATAGGACAGGCTTAACGTGTCGGTGGTGGTGTCGGCGTCGTAACGGCTGAGCGTCGGGGAACTGGAACCGCTGGAGCCCGAGATGATGTCGTCATTCTGCTGACGCATGGCGGTGAATTTCAGCTCGTGGCCGGGGGCAACCCGCCAGTTCAGCTTGGCCAGACCCGAGGCCAGCCGCTCGCCCGTCCAGCGCACCTTGTCGCCATTGCCGTCCTTGTAGGGGTCGCTGTCGCGATAGTTGAACGAGGTCAGCGCCTCGACATTTTCGCCCATACGCCCGGCGGCGGTGGTCGTCGTCCCCCAGCCCTCGCCGTTCGAGCCATAGCGCAGGCGTTGCGTCACGCTCCAGCTTTCATCGTCATGCAGCAGGTCGGCGGCATCCTTGGTCTCGAAGGCCACCACGCCGCCGATCCCACCCGAGCCATAGCTGTTCGAACTGGGACCGCGAATGACCGTCACCTGTTTCAACAGGTCGGGATCGATATAGAACGAGCCCGAGCCATGCCCCACGCGCCAGAAATCCTGCCTCGCGCCGTCCACCGTCACCACCACCCGGCCCATCTGCTGCAAGCCGCGGATGTTCACCGCGACCGAGCTGTCGTCGCCACTGGGTGTCGCGCCCACGCCCGGCATGCGGCGCAGGATCTCGGCCGTGCTGGCGGGCTGTTGGCGCGACAACTCGCCCTCGCCCACGGTGCTGACCCCGGCCAGCGCCTCGATCGCGCTGCCTGCGGTGCGGGTGTCCAGAATGGTGATCGTGTCCAGCACCAATGGCGAGCCGGTCTGCTGCGCCGTTGCGGCTCCGACAGTCAGAAACGGCAGGGCCGAACCCAGAAGCAGGCAGCGGACAGAGTGACGGGGCATGCGCAAATCCTTTCCGACCGGTCACCCCGTGACGGGCCCGGTATCGAAATTCCGATTTCGGCTTGCTGGAATACAGGCTTGCTGGTTGCGGTCGGGTTAACGATCTTGACTATTACAGTCAAGTTCCCGTGCAGCACGGGGCGCGATGATCGCCCGGCGGTCAGCTTGTGCTTGCCATTACCGGCAGGAAGCGCTTAATCGGTCGGGATATGTCAGATAGTTTGCCCCCGTGCCCCGAATGTTCGTCGGTATACACCTATCAGGTGGATGCCCTGCTGACCTGTCCCGAATGCGGGCATGAATGGTCCCTTCTGGAACAGCCCGAGACAGAGGCCGAGATCCGCGACAGCGTCGGCAATGTCCTGAAAGACGGCGATACCGTCACGGTGATCAAGGATCTGAAGGTCAAGGGCTCTTCGTCCGTGGTCAAGGTCGGCACGAAGGTGCGCGGCATCCGGCTGGTCGATGGCGATCACGACATCGACTGCAAGATCCCCGGCATCGGGCAGATGGGGCTGAAATCGCAATTCGTGAAGAAGGTCACGGAATAGGCCGCGGGCAAGCGTAAAGCCGATTGAAATCCGGCCCTTGCAGGGGAACCGGACAGGATCGTTACGCTGTCGCCGGTAATGCCGGACATCCATCATTTTGCGTTTCCTCTGCTTTGTTTGAGCAGAGTCAAGGAAAAGCTCCGAAACCTGCGGGATGATCCAGCGGACAGCCTCTGGAATGGTCCCATGATCGGCAAGCAGCTTTCCCCCTGGACGATGGCCTGGTTCGCGACCGCGCTGACGGCGTTGTTGGTGGCGCTGGGGCTTGCCGCCCTTGGCGCGGTCGGGCCGGGGGATTGGTCGGGCGGCGTGGCGCTGGCGGTGGTGCATGTCTTTGTGCTTGGCTGGCTGGGCCAGATGATGCTGGGCGCATTGATCCAGTTCGTGCCCGTCCTCTGCGCCCGGCCGTTGGTCCTGCCCGGTCTTGCGCTGCCCGCATTGATCCTTGGCAGTGCGGGCGTCCTGATGTTGGCCGTGGGGTTTCTGTCGCTGGATGGCTGGCCCACGGCGGGCCTGCTGACCTTCGCGCCCTTCGTGCTGGCGCTGGCCTTTGCCATTGTCGGTGCGATGCTGGCATGGACGCTGATCGCCGCGCGTGACCTGCGGCAACCGGGCAGCCGTCTGGTGCTGCTGGCGCTTGTGGCGCTGGCGGCGGTCTGGACAACGGGGGCGCTGATGGCGTTGACCCTGCGGGGTTTCGATGTTGCGCCGGGCATCCTGCCGCAGCTGCTGCCGCTGCATATCCTGCTTGGGGCGGGCGGTTGGCTGACACTGGCCGCGATGGGCGTCAGCCACAAGCTGTTCGCGATGTTCCTGCTTGCGCCTGAACCGGACGGCGCCCTGCCCCGGGCGATCTTCCTTGTCGCCGTGATTGCTGTGGCGGCAACCCTTGGAACGGCGCCACCGATGTTGGTCGCAATTCCGGCGATGCTGACGGTGGCGCTCTATCTGGTGCAGATGCAGCGCCTGTGGCGCAGCCGCCGACGCCCCCGGCCCGAGGTGAACATGCGCTGGAGCCGCGCGGCGCTTGGTTTTCTGGGCCTTTGCACCCTGCTGATCCCGCCTGCGATCCGGCTGGGCGGTCACTGGGCCGAGGCGGCGGTCTTTGCAGCGCTGGCGGGCTGGCTGTCAACGCTGACCCTTGCGCAGATGGTCAGGATCGTCAGTTTTCTGACATGGATACAGGTCTTTGCCCCCCGGATCGGCCGCCAGACGGTGCCGATGGTGGATGACCTGACCGATGCCCGCCGCAGCGGGCGCTGGCTTGCGCTGTGGTCGGCGGGTGTGCTGGGGGGAACCCTGTCGCTGATTGCCGGATCGGCGGGTTGCTTCCGGCTGGCGCTGATTGCCATGCTGATCGCGGCCCTTGGCCTGTGCCATGAGGTCATCGCCATCCGCCGCCTGCGCCACCTGCCCGCCCCGATGCGTCCCGCCACCCTGCCGCCCCTTGTCCTTCCCGTCCCTTTCCGGAGCCCGGACCATGACCACACCCGACCCGCTGGAGCTTGACGTCCGCCCGCAACTGGCGCGCGGCGAGGAACCTTTCGGCGCCATCATGGCCGCCGTCGATGCGCTGACACCCGGCCAGTCGCTGCGACTGATCGCGCCGTTCCGGCCGGTGCCGCTGTTCAACGTGATGGCCAATCGCGGCTTTGGCGTCAGCGACAGCCGCCGCCCCGATGGTGTGTGGGAGGTGGTCTTTGCCCCCCTTGCGCCCGTCCCGCCCGAGGCCGGTCTGGCACCGGGCTCGGCCCCCGGCGCGGCGCTGTGGCCCGACCCGACGCAGACGCTGGATCTGGCCGGGCTGATGCCGCCCGAGCCGATGGTGCGCATCCTCGAAGCCATTGCCGCGATGCCGCCGGGCGAGGTGCTGTTTGCCCTGCTGGACCGGGAACCGATGTTCCTGTTTCCCGAACTGGCGCAGCGCGGCCATGAATGGGCAGGGAATTTCGCGGCTGACGGGGGGTCTTACCGTCTGTTGATCCGGGCCGGGGGCAGCGATGCCTAGGGCGCTGCACGACATTGCAACCGATGCGCTGCGCCGCGTGATCGATCCGGAAACAGGTCGTGATATCATCGCAATGGGGATGGTTTATGATGTAGAGGTTGAAGGTGATGCGGTTCTGGTCACCATGACCACCACCACCCGCGGATGCCCCCTGTCCGAGATGCTGCGCTTGGGCGCCGAGGCCGCGCTGACCGCCACCCCGGGCATTGCCCGCGCCGAGGTCCGCCTGACCTGGGACCCGCCCTGGACGCCTGATCGCATGGCCCCGCCGGATGGTTAGGCGACATGCAGCCTGCCCGGCCCCAAACGGACCATGCCCGGCGCAGAAAATGGCAAACATGCTTTGCTTTCCTCCGGTTTTGCGGCAGCTAGGGGCGGGTTCATGGTAAAGGCGGAAAGCGTGGCGATCGACATTTCCCTTGTGCGCAACCTGCCGCTGTTCAGGCAGATGGAGCCGCCCGCGCTGGCGCGTCTGATGGCGCGGGCCACGTCGCGGCGCGTGGGGCAGGGCGATGCGGTGTTCGAGCAGGGCGCGACCGCCGTCGCCTTCTATCTGCTGCTGCATGGCCGGCTGAAGGTCACGCAGGTCACCTCGGACGGCCAGCAGGTGATCGTGCGGGTGGTTCATCCGGGCGATCTGTTCGGCTTTGCCCGCGCGCTGGCCCGGCCCGACTATCCCGGCACGGCGCGGGCGGCGGTCGAATCCATCGTCATCGGCTGGCCCATGGGCGATTGGGATGCGGTGGTGGAAAACAATCCCCGCCTTGCCATCAACGCCATGCAGACCATCGGCCAGCGGCTGGACGAGGCCCATACCCGCCTGCGCGAAATGTCCACGCAAGAGGTCGAGCGCCGCGTGGCCCATGCCGTCCTGCGCCTTGCCGAAAAGGCCGGGCGGATCGAGGGCGGCGGCACCCGCATCGACTTTCCCATCACCCGGCAGGACATCGCCGAGATGACCGGCACCACGCTGCACACGGTTTCCCGGCTGCTGTCGGCATGGGAAACGCGCGGTCTGGTCACGGGCGGTCGGCAGAAGCTGACGGTGATCGATGCCGACGGGCTTTCACGGATCGCCGATCCTGACGTCTGAATTCCGCCGCTTGTTTGCGTTTGATCAAAGAGGGTGCCCGGCCCGCGGCCTAGATCCCTTGTTGACGGGTCCACCGATCCGCAAACAAGGAGAACCAGAATGAAACCGTCCCTGTTGCTTGCCGCCCCTGCGCTGGCCCTTGCGCTGTCCACCGCCGCGCTGGCGGCCGAGCACGAGGTCGCCATGCTGAACCGTGGCGAGGCGGGCGTCATGGTCTTCGAGCCGGGCTTCGTCCGGGCCGAGCCGGGCGATGTGATCCGCTTCGTGCCCACCGACAAAAGCCACAATGTCGAGGCGATCAAGGACATCCTGCCCGAAGGGGTCGAGGTCTTCAAAAGCAAGATCAACGACGAATATGAACTGACGGTGACCGAACCGGGTCTCTATGGCGTCAAATGCACCCCGCATTTCGCGATGGGGATGGTGATGCTGATCCAGGTCGGCGATGCGCCGGACAATCTGGAGGCCGCGCAAAGCGCGCAGATGCCCAAGAAGGCGCGCGAACGGCTGGATGCCGAAATCGCGCAGGTTCAGTAAGCCGCACCCCCAGCGGGATGCGTCAGCCACAGGGGGCGCCCGTCGCGCCCTCTCACCTTCTTGAAAGGCCGGTAACAGCAAGGACAACGGGATCGGTTGATGGTTGGACGCATGGCCGGGGTATCTGTTCCCGGCCATGCGGATATCAGAAGATGAAATCATCCACCGTCAGCCGGGCGATGCTGTTCAGTTGGATCTCGAAATCATGCGATCCGTCACCGTTATGGTCGCCGCGCAGGATCACGTTGTTGCCCTGCTGAACGAACCAGACCGAGTGCGCCGCAGCCTGGGTGCCGTTGAAGCTGAAATCCTGGTTGCCCGCCAGCCTCGTATTGGCGTCGAGCGCGCTCAGATCCAGCCGGTCCTGCCCGCGGGTAAAGTCCAGGATCACGTCCCGATTGCTGGCACCGGTGCGGGAATCGTTGAAGTTCTGGAAGACGAAGGTGTCGCGCCCGGCCCCGCCATGCAGCCGATCGGCCCCGGCCCCGCCGATCAGGATGTCATTGCCGGCCCCGCCACGCAGCAGGTCGGCCCCTGCCCCGCCGACAAGCCGGTCATTGCCCGCGCCGCCCTCCAGCGTGTCATTTCCGGCATCGCCGAACAGGCGGTCGTTTCCGGCGTTGCCACGCAGCAGATCGTTACCCGCGCCGCCGCGAAGCGTGTCGTTACCGCCGCCGCCCAGCAGCGTATCGTTGTCGCCGCCGCCCTGTAGCGTGTCGTTTCCAGCCCCGCCCGTAAGCCGGTCGCGACCCGCGCCGCCATTCAGCAGATCGTCGCCATTGCCACCCATCAGGGTATCGTTACCGCCACCCCCCATCAGCGTGTCATTACCGCCACCACCGTTCAGACGATCGTTTCCGGCCCCGCCGACCAGCCGGTCGTTACCCGCCCCGCCCAGCAGCGTGTCGTTGCCACCGCCCCCCAGCAGCGCGTCATTTCCGGCTCCGCCTTCCAACTGGTCGTTGCCGTTGCCGCCCTCCAGCGTGTCATTTCCGGCGTCGCCGAACAGACGGTCGTTCCCCGCTCCGCCACGCAACAGATCGTTCCCCGCTCCTCCGCGCAGAAGGTCGTTGCCGCCCTCGCCCAGCAGGGTGTCGTGTCCACCGCCACCCAGCAGCGTGTCATTTCCAGCCTTGCCCGCAAGCCGGTCGTGACCGGCACCACCTTCCAGCCGGTCATTGCCTGCGCCACCTGTCAGCGTGTCATTACCCCCGCCACCGCGCAGCGTGTCATTCCCGGCCCCGCCGACCAACCGGTTATTACCGGAATTGCCGACGATCACATTGTTCAGCTCATTGCCCGTGCCGCTTAAGTTGCCGTTGCCGGTCAGGGTCAGATTCTCCAGATGTGCGCCCAGCCGATACGAGAAATTCGCCTGAATCGTATCGGTGCCGCCATTGGCCGTTTCCTGAATCACGTCCTGGCGGTCGATGATATAGAGGTCATCACCCGCCCCGCCGATCAGCGTATCCCGGCCGGCCCCACCGATCAGCGTGTCGTTGCCGGCCCCTCCCGACAGAATGTCGTTGCCTGCATAGCCATAGATCAGGTCGTTGCCGCCCAGCCCCTCGATCCGGTCGGCGAAGGATGTTCCATGCAGGATGTCATCCGCATTGGTGCCGCTGACGGTGCCGTCCATGATCGTGGCAGTGCCGGTGGCGATGCTGGACTGGGCCGAGATCTGCGACGGAAACGGGGGTGCCACGCGCAGATAGAATTGCTCGGCCCCTTCGGTCACCAGGTCGTAGATGATCGGCACCGCGACCTCGCCCCGGGTCTGACCGGGCTGAAAGGTGATCTGGCCCGACCGCGCGGTAAAGTCGCTGCCCGCGCGCGCGGTGCCGGGCTCGGTGCTGTAATTCAGGGTGAGCGGCACATCGGCGGCTTGAGATATTTCGACGCCGAAAATGGCATTGCTGCCGCCCGGAACCTCTTTCACAATGGCGTTCGAGACCGCAACGGTCCGATTCAGCCCCGGGCCGTCATTATCCAGCACCCAGCCGGTGGCGAAGAGCGATACATTGCCATCGCCGAAAGTCGCGCCGCTGGGGTCGCGCAGTTCCAGAAACAGGCTTTCGTCCAGTTCGTCCACGCGATCATTATCGGCATAGAAGCGCAACGTCTTGACGGTCTCGCCCGGTGCGAAGGTCAGCGTGCCGCTGAGCGCGTTGCTTCCGCTGACTGTTCGGAAATCGCTGTTGCGGATCGCCGTGCCCGCCATCGTGTCATAATTCACCGTCACCGCATCCGTTGCCGGTTCGGACAGACGGACAGTGAAGGTCATCTGCTGGCCTTCAGGCGCGCGGGCCGTGTCGACTGAAATGACGGGGATGGCGGAATCATCGTCCAGAATATGCGCGAAACCAGTGGTGCCGTTGACCCCATGTGCGCCGGTGATGGTCAGACCGAAGCTTTCGGTGGCCTCGGCGATATTGTCGTTGCGCAGGTTGACCTCGACCACGGTTTCGGTCTGCCCCGCGCGGAAGGTGACCGTCCCGCTGCGCGCGATATAATCATTTGCCGATGTCGCGGTGCCGTCAAAAGTGCGATAGCTGAAGCTGCGATCCTCATCGAAAGCCTGCGACAGGCTGACAATGAAGATTGCCTTGCCGCCATCGGCTTCATTGACCACGGGGTTTGATACCGCGATGGCGCGGTTGTTGCCGGGCCCGTCATTATCCAACACCCAGCCTGCCGTCGAAAGGCTGTGGATATTGCTTCCGAAAGTCGCGCCGCTGGGGTCGCGCAGTTCCAGAAACAGGCTTTCGTCCAGTTCGTCCACGCGATCATTATCGGCATAGAAGCGCAACGTCTTGACGGTCTCGCCCGGTGCGAAGGTCAGCGTGCCGCTGAGTGCGTTGCTTCCGCTGGCTGTTCGGAAATCGCTGTTGCGGATCGCCGTGCCCGCCATCGTGTCATAATTCACCGTCACCGCATCCGTTGCCGGTTCGGACAGACGGACAGTGAAGGTCATCTGCTGGCCTTCAGGCGCGCGGGCCGTGTCGACTGAAATGACGGGGATGGCGGAATCATCGTCCAGAATATGCGCGAAACCAGTGGTGCCGTTGACCCCATGTGCGCCGGTGATGGTCAGACCGAAGCTTTCGGTGGCCTCGGCGATATTGTCGTTGCGCAGGTTGACCTCGACCACGGTTTCGGTCTGCCCCGCGCGGAAGGTGACCGTCCCGCTGCGCGCGATATAATCATTTGCCGATGTCGCGGTGCCGTCAAAAGTGCGATAGCTGAAGCTGCGATCCTCATCGAAAGCCTGCGACAGGCTGACAATGAAGATTGCCTTGCCGCCATCGGCTTCATTGACCACGGGGTTTGATACCGCGATGGCGCGGTTGTTGCCGGGCCCGTCATTATCCAACACCCAGCCTGCCGTCGAAAGGCTGTGGATATTGCTTCCGAAAGTCGCGCCGCTGGGGTCGCGCAGTTCCAGAAACAGGCTTTCGTCCAGTTCGTCCACGCGATCATTATCGGCATAGAAGCGCAACGTCTTGACGGTCTCGCCCGGTGCGAAGGTCAGCGTGCCGCTGAGCGCGTTGCTTCCGCTGGCTGTTCGGAAATCGCTGTTGCGGATCGCCGTGCCCGCCATCGTGTCATAATTCACCGTCACCGCATCCGTTGCCGGTTCGGACAGACGGACAGTGAAGGTCATCTGCTGGCCTTCAGGCGCGCGGGCTGCCTCCATCGAGAGGAATGGAAGGGAATCTGGCATGGTTTTGGTCCTTTCGCAACATCCGGCAATGATCGGGCCGGAAACTGTTTATGGATGCCACTCGGGTGGGAAAGGTAGGACCACGAGCGTCGATGGAACTAGGAAAATAGGAAGGCAGAGAATCTCTTGCCTTTCCAAGGCTTACATAGTTTCTGGAATTGGGCAATTATTTTCTTAACCCATGCCTTCATAAAATTTCAGAATGCATCGCCTATAAGATTGCTCAATTACATCAATTAACTGTTTTAAATTAATATTTGCTGCCGTTAATTTGAAAGGCGGATCCCATATCGCGAAGGGCATTGTTGATAGGTTGGGTCGCTGGTCATGAAGGAAGCCTCGCTCATCGGCGTTAACCCGGCGAAGGAGGTCTTTCAGTTGCGCGAAGCCAAAACGGAAGATTCAGTCGTGTTTCGCAAGCAGATCCTTGCGCTCATGCGGATGGAGCCTGGATGTATCGCGGTGATGAGGGGCTGCTCCACCGCCCATTATCGGGCGCGGTCAATGGTGGCCGTTGGGTGGACGCGGCGGGCGGGCAAAGCCGGATCATCTGAGCAGAACCGCATCCACCCCCCACAGCAGAACCAACCAGAACCCCAGCGGCACAGTGATCGCCGGCAGCCAGCCGGGTGCCGCGTCCAGATGCAGGAACCCCCCGAGGATCGCGCGCGCCTTGGCCCATGCCAGCAACAGCAGCCCGGCCACCGCCAGCCGCCCGTCGAATGCGGCCAGCGTAACGGTACCAAGGGTCAGCGCGATCAGGATCAGCCAGTTCTTCGTCAGATCATCCATTGCCCTGCCCCAGCAGCCAGATGGGCACGAGGATCAGCACCCAGACCAGATCGACCATATGCCAGAACATGGCCCCAGCCTGCACCGGCTGGGCCCGTGCCCGGATTGCAACCAGTCCCAGAACCACCACCCCCGCGATGACATGCGCGGCGTGAAAGCCGGTCAGCAGGAAATAGAAGGTGAAGAAGGGATGGCTGTCCATGCCCACCCCGGCGCGGATTTCATGCAGATATTCCGCCCCCTTCACCACCAGAAACAGCACGCCCCCAAGGGCCGCCAGCCCCAGCCCGATACGCGCCGCGCCATGCCTGCCCTGCGACGCCGCGCGCTCGGCCCGGGCCGCGAACAGGCCCGAGGTGACCAGCAGCATCGTGTTCAGCGCCGCCAACCGCCCGTCCAGCATCGCCTGCGCGGCGGCAAAGCCCGGCGGATCGGTCAGGCGCATCGCCATCATCACCGTGATCCCGGCGGCAAAGATCAGCAGTTCCGAGACGATCAGGACCCACATGATCAACTCGCCCGGCAAATCGTCCAGACGCATCACATCACCAGTTGCCGATAGATTTCGGGCAAGGCCCCGATCAGCCGGTCGGGGTCGCGGATCACCGAAAAGCCGCCCTGCCCGAAGATGCGCGGAAACCAGCTTTGCGCGCCTTTGTCGATGGTGATGCCAAAGACCGCATGGCCCGCGCGGCGTGCCTGACGCACGGCCATGGCGCTGTCCTCGATGCCGTGGCGGCCCTCGTAATGATCGAGATCGTTGGGCTTGCCGTCGGTGATGACGATCAGCAACCGGCGGGAGCGGCATTCGCGCGCCAGTCCCCATGAGGCATGGCGGATCGCGGCCCCCAGACGGGTATAGAAGCCGGGGCGCAGCGCGTGGATACGGGCCTCGATCCCCTGCCCCATCGGCTCGTCAAAGGATTTGCAGTCATGGATCCAGACCCGGTCGCGCTTCAGCGAGGAAAAGCCCTGAATCGCGAAACGGTCGCCGCAGGCGTCCAGCCCCCATGCCAGCGCGGTCAGGGCCTCACGCGCGATGTCGATGACCGCGCGGCCCGTCACCGCGCTTTCGGTGGAGCGCGACACGTCCAGCAGGATCGACACCGCCAGATCGCGGCTCTCGGGGCGGGCCTGCTGCCAGATCCGGTCGCTGCCTCGTCCCGTCGCCCGCAGATCGGCGACCGAGCGCATAGCTGCGTCCAGATCCAGCTCCTCTCCATCGGGTTGCGCATGGCGGATCAGTTTCGCCGGGCGCAGGGCCTCGAACTGGCGCCTGACGGCGCGGATGCGGCGCTGCGCGGCGGGGTCGGTGATGCCGTGGAAATCCGGGTCGGGTTCGACGGCGGCGGCCAGCACCCGGCAGTGATCGGGCAGCCAGACCCCGCCGCGCGCATCCCATTCCGGATAGGTGAAGGCGCCCGCGATCCGTTCGCGGTCCACGTCCTCGGGGGCAAGGTCCAGATGCAGCTTCAGTTTCGTCGCCGGGGCCTTGGAAATCTGGCCGAGGACGATCTCGTCGTGATCCTCGGCGGCCTTCTTGGCATTGTCCAGATCGTCATCCTCGACCCGGCGGTTGATGTTCATCATCTCGGCCCAGGTCAGCATCGCCTCGAACTTGTAGAGGATGATGCTGTCCTTGCGCTCGGCCTGATCGGCCTTGAGGCGGCGGGTCTTGCGGGCGGTGCCGTCGCCGGTCTCTTCGGGCGTGCCCCCGGTCGGCAGGCTGGCAACCTCGTCGCCCAGCCCGGCGGTCAGTCCGCGCAGGTCGGGCCACAGCGGCACCGGCAGGAACGGGCGATAGCCCCTGGGTGCGCGCCAATGGGCGGGCGGGTTGGCATATCCGGCCAGCAGCCCGGCCTGCGGCGGGGTCGGATCGCCCAGCAGATGACGCAGCAGGGCCTCGATCTGCGCCTCGGTGCCGCGCAAGGTCGGGCGCTGGCGCTGTGCCAGATGGGCGGTACATAACCGTGACCAGAGGGGCCGCAGCCCCGGCGCGGCGCGCAGCGCGGCCTGCGTCATGTCCACCCCGGCACGGATCGCCCGCAGATCGGCGCGCAGCGGGTCGGGTTCTGCCCGGTATTCGGGCGCATGAGCCGCCGCGGCGGCCAGCCACAAATACAGCGCCTCGTTATCCTCGCGCCGGGGAAAGTCCGCCAGTTCCACCGGCAGGCGCAAGGCCTCGCCATCGAAACTGCTGCGGGCAAGGCGCTCGGCGTCGAAGGCCAGCCTGCGCCGCCAGGAGACGCGGTGACGGCTGGCCTGATCGGCGACGGGTTTCAACTCGACATCCGCCCCGCCACCAAGGCCGCGAAACAGCACCGCGATGCGACCGCGCATGTCCTCGAACCGCACCGCGGCGTCGGGGAAACGCTGCGGCGGATCCATGCGAGAGGCCAGCAGATGCCAGATCTTGCCGACGGTTTCCTCGGGCTCCCACGGGGCGATGTCCAGATGCGGCATGACCTCAGCCCGCCACCGCGACGACCAGATCCATCAGCCCCTTGCGGGTGTCGGCATCGTCGGTCAGCGGCTCGATCATGGCGGCGCGGATGGCGCGGTTCAGGTCCATCCCACCCGCGATCAGGGTGGCGGCATAGACCACCAGACGGGTCGAGACGCCCTCTTCCAGATCCTGCCCTTTCAGCCCGCGCAGCTTGCCCGCCAGCCGCACCAGCAACGAGACGCGATCCTCGTCCAGCCCGCTTTCGCGCGCGACCACGGGGATTTCATGTTCGGGCCGGGGAAAGGTGAACTCGACCGACAGGAAACGCTGCCGGGTCGAGGGTTTCAGCGTCTTCAGGATGTTCTGATAGCCGGGGTTATAGGAAGCCACCAGCATGAAGCCCGGCGCGGCGGACAGTTCCTCGCCGGTGCGGTCGATGGGTAGGATGCGGCGGTCATCGGTCAGCGGGTGCAGCACGACGGCCACGTCCTTGCGGGCCTCGACCACCTCGTCCAGATAGCAGATCGCGCCTTCACGCACGGCTCGGGTCAGCGGACCATCGACCCAGACGGTTTCGCCCCCTTTCAGCAGATAGCGCCCGATCAGATCGGCGGCCGACAGGTCGTCATGACAGGCGACCGTGTGAAGCGGCCGCCCCAGCCGCGCCGCCATATGGGCGACGAAGCGGGTCTTGCCGCAGCCGGTGGGGCCTTTCAGCAGCAGCGGCAGGCTGTTGGTGAAGGCGGCGGTGAAGATGTCGCATTCGTCGCCTTGCGGCAGGTAGAAGGGGGCTTGCGCGCCCCCGATCAGAAGGGTGCCGTCCATGAAATCACTCCGCAGCATGTTTGACGACGGGGCCGGGCTCGATCACCTCGCGGCGCGGGACCAGCAGCGCATAGATCAGCAGCAATGCGCCCAGAACCACGGCCACACCTGCGCCGAGACGCATCCAGTAGAACAGCGCGATCTGGTCCTGCACCTCCATGTAGTACTGGCCCATGACCCGTTGCAGATGGGTCTGGATCGTGCCCGCGAAGGTCAGCACGAAGGTCATGAACACCATGCCCGAGGACATCAGCCAGAAACCCGCCATGTTCAGCACCTGATTATAGGGATCGCGCTTGCGCAGGATCGGCAGGGCATAGGTGAACAGCGCAAGGTTCAGGCAGACATAGGCGCCATAGAAGGCAAGGTGGCCATGGGCCGCCGTGACCTGCGTGCCGTGGGTGTAATAGTTGACCCCGTGCAGCGTGTGCATGAAACCCCAGACCCCGGCCCCGAAGAATGCCAGCACCGCGCAGCCAAGCGACCACAACAGTGCCGCCTTGTTCGGATGGTCGCGCCGCCCCTTCCAGACCATGACGAAGGCAAACGCCATCATGGCAAAGAACGGCACCACCTCGAAGGCGGAAAAGATCGAGCCGATCCACTGCCAATAGGCGGGCATGCCGATCCAGAAATAATGGTGGCCGGTGCCCAGGATGCCCGAAAACAGCGCCGTGGCGACGATGACATACAGCCATTTTTCCACCACCTCGCGGTCAACGCCGGTCAGTTTCAGCATCAGGAAGCCAAGGATCGAGGCCATGATAAGCTCCCACACGCCTTCGACCCACAGATGGACCACGTTCCACCAGTATTGCTTGTCCAGCGCCAGATTGACCGGGTTGTAGAAGGCGAACAGGAACAGCAACGCCAGCCCCCACAGCCCCAGCAGCAGGATCGACGAAATCACCGTCTTGCGCCCCTTGGCCACGGTCATGGTGACGTTCCACAGGAATATCAGCGCGGCGACGACGATGCCCAGCTTGACCCAGCGGGGCTGTTCCAGAAACTCGCGCCCTTCGCGGCCCAGCAGGAAATTCCCCTCGAACAGGTTGAACAGATAGGTGACCACCACCCCCGCCGTGCCGATCACCAGAATGGCCAGCTGGATATAGGCGGCCCTGACCGAGTGGATTTCGCGCTCGGCCTCTTCCGGGATCAGGAAATAGGCGGCGCCGAAAAAGCCGGTCAGCAACCAGACGATCAGCGAATTGGTGTGCAGCATCCGTCCGATGCTGAAGGGCAGGATCTCGGACAGGAAATTCGGCTGGACATAGATGAAGCCGATCACCAGTCCCATCGTCACCTGCACGGCAAACAGCGCCAGCGCGACGTGGATATAGGCCAGCGCGATCTTTTGCGATTGATATTTCATGGCTTTCTCCTGTGCTCAGCCGGCGTCATTGGGCGGCCAGCCCTGCGTGTTGATGGTGCCGGTCCAGAGCAGGAAGTCGGTCAGCCCCCGGATTTCCTCATCGCTCAGGTTGAACTGCGGCATCTGGCGGCGCCCCTCGATGCCCGAGGGTTGCGCTTCCATCCAGCCCTTGAGGATGTCGAATGCGGCCTCGGGGTCGTCCTGCACGCCCCAGCGGGCCATGACATTGCCGACCTCGGGCGCGAAATAGGCGCCCTCGCCCAGAATCGAGTGGCAGTTCACGCAGGCCTTGGCCTCCCAGACGTGTTTGCCCTTGGCGACGCTGTCGGTCAGCGTCTCGCGATCAGTCGACACGTTGACGATATACCAGTGGCTATGGGCGAAAAGGCCGATGAATATGAGGATGAAGAACAGTGACCCGCCGTAAAAGATGTTCCGGGCCATGCTCTTCGTCAGGACTTCGCGCATGGCGAGGGACTCCGCAAGCTGTTGGCAATGCCTTCTTGCTAGACCGTGCGGGGCGGGCGTCCCTTAACCAAAGTCAAGGCGGCGGGTTTTTCCTTTGGGCAGGATGGTGGCGCAATGAAGGGGATGCCGATGCAGGACCGCTGGCCCGTCTGGAAACTTTCGCTGCTGCTTTATGTCTTTGCGGCGGGGGCGGTGGCGATCAACCTGTTCATGCTGGCGCTGATGCTGCAACGCTTCGGTTTTCCGGCGCTGTCGCCGGTCACGACGCTGGCCATCTCGGCGCCGCTTGGTATTCCGGCGGCATGGGCGGCGGGCTTGTGGGTGCGGCATCTGCTGGACGAAGCCTCTGGATCGTGACGTTTGCACAGGCTGCAAATGACAGAATGCTATGGTATGCCGAAGCAATCCGGGCCCGTGAGGAATAATAAACCCGGATTTTCACGGATAATTGTGTATATATATCAATAAATTATGATGTTGAAAATCCTGATTCCGACTGCCGGGCCGAAAACTAATTGGTTGACACTTAGGTCACCCTAATTATCCTTTGATCTGACTTTCGGATCAGTTCACCGAACAGCGATCTCATCCGCCTAACCGTCGCGTCGCCAGTCCGGCAGGCGCTGCACCGTGCAGAAGCAGAAGGAGCGCACATGATTAAAGCAACAGCCGTCGCGGCACTTGGCCTGACCACCATGCTGGGCGCGGCCCATGCCGCCAGCCTTGAAGACATCACCAATGGCGGCACGATCCGCATCGCCGTGGCCAATGAAATCCCCTATGGCTTCGTCGATCCCACGGGCGCGGCACGCGGCGCCGGGCCCGAGGTCGCCCAACTGATCGCCGAACATCTGGGCATCGAGAATATCGAATGGGTCACGACCGGCTTTTCGACGCTGATCCCCGGGCTTCAGGCCGACCGTTTCGACATGGTCGCGGCGGAAATGGCGATCCTGCCCGACCGTTGCAATCAGGTGCTGTTCTCTGAACCCAACACCTCTTATGGCGAGGGGCTGCTGGTGGCGGCGGGCAACGAAAAGAACATCCACGCCTATAGCGATTTCGCTGAAAATACCGACCTTAAGGTCGCCATCATGTCGGGCGCCGATCAGCTGGAAATGATGCAGGAACTGGGCGTGCCCGAGACCAGCATGGTGATGATCGCATCGAATGCCGACGCGATTTCAACGGTTTCCACCGGCCGCGCCGATGCCTATGCGGCGACCGGGCTGACCGCTGCGGGGCTGGCCGAACAAAGCAACGCGGTCGAGCTGGCCGCCGAGTTCACCGACCCGGTGATCAATGGCGAACCGGTCCGCAGCTGGGGCGGCTTTACCTTCGGCGCGAACAGCGAAGACCTGCGCGACGCCGTGAATGAGGCCCTGGCCGAGATCAAGCAGACCCCGGAATGGGCCGAGATCGTCACAAGCTATGGCTTTACCGACGCCGACATCGCCGCGGCAGCCGAACGCAGCACTGCCGATCTTTGCGGCGCATGACGCAACTGCACCGCCCGGCACGCCCGCTTATTGCGCGTGCCGGGCCTGTCGGTCCACCTGACCCCGGAGCCGTTGCATGAACATGCACTGGACAGACTATCTTGCGCCCCTGATGCAGGGGGCATGGGTAACCATCCAGCTGACCATCATCTCTACCCTGCTGGGCGCCGTGCTGGCCTTCGCCTTCGGCATCGGGAAACTGTCCCCGAACCGGCTGATCCGCGCGGTCTCGGTCGGCTATATCGAGCTGTTTCGCGGAACCTCGCTGCTGGTGCAGCTGTTCTGGATCTATTTCGCGCTGCCGCTGGCTGGCGAGGCCTTCGGGCTGGACCTGCGGATACCGCCACTGACGGCGGGCATATTGGCGCTTGGCCTGAATATCGGCGCCTATGGGGCCGAGGTCGTGCGCGGCGCCATTCAGGCGGTGCATACCGGCCAGTACGAGGCGGCGCAGGCGCTGAATTTCACCCCGCGCCAACGGCTGTGGCGGATCGCCATTCCGCAGGCCATCCCCGAGATGATGCCATCATTCGGCAATCTGGCGGTGCAAAACCTCAAGGATACGGCGCTGGTGTCGCTGATCAGCCTTGGCGACATGACCTTCCGCGCCGAGCAGATCCGCAATTACACGCAGGACAGCACCACCGTCTATACCATGCTGCTGCTGATGTATTTCGGCATGGCGCTGGTCCTGACGGCGATCATGCGGCTGCTGGAACATTCCGTCGGTCGCTGGCGCGGGGCAAGGGGATAGACCATGCTGTTCGGATTTGAATGGGACACGACCAACGCCCTGACCTTCGCCACCTCGATCCTGCCGATCCTTCTGGTCGGCATGTGGGTGACGATTCAGGCCACCGTGCTGGGTTTTTTCGTGGCGCTGGTGCTGGGCCTGATCTTCGCGGTGCTGAAATCGGCGCCATCGCGGCTGATCTCGTGGCCCGCGAAGCTGATCACCGAATTCATACGCGACACGCCGCTGCTGGTGCAGCTTTTCTTCCTTTACTATGTGCTGCCGGAATACGGGATCGTTCTGCCCGCCTTTCTGACCGGCGCGCTGGCGCTTGGTATTCAATACAGCGCCTATACCTCCGAGGTCTATCGCGCCGGGCTGGAGGCCGTCACCCGCAACCAGCGAGAGGCGGCGCGGGCGCTGAACCTGTCATCGCTGCGCACCTTCTCGCATGTGATCGTGCCGCAGGCCATTCCCCGGATCGTGCCGGCGATGGGCAATTACCTTGTCTCGATCATGAAGGATGTGCCGGTGCTGTCGGTCGTCACCGTGCTGGAGATGCTGAATGTCGCGCGCATCATCGGCGACCGGACCTTCGATTACCTGATCCCGCTGTCGATGGTCGGTGCGCTCTATCTGATCATGACGCTGGTGGCCTCGGCCGGGGTCCGCTTCCTTGACACCCATCTGCCCAAAGAGGGGATACCGCTGAAATGAGCGAAAACGTCATCATCGAATTCGACAAGGTGGTCAAACGTTTCGGCAAATATACCGTGCTGGATGAGTTGAGCTTCAAGATCCAGCCGGGCGAGAAGGTCACGATCATCGGCCCTTCGGGTTCGGGCAAATCCACCGTGCTGCGCATCCTGATGACGCTGGAGACGATCAATGGCGGCGTGGTCTATGTGGATGGCAAGCCGCTGTGGCATGAAAAGGCCGCCGACGGCAGCCTGCGCCCGGCAAGCGAGGCGCATCTGCGCCAGCTGCGAACCATGCTGGGCATGGTGTTCCAGCAATTCAACCTGTTCCCGCACATGACCGTGCTGCGCAATATCACCGAGGCCCCGGTGCAGGTTCTGGGCCTGCCCAAAGCCGAAGCCCGGCAGCGCGCCGAGGAATTGCTGGAACTTGTTGGCCTGACCGACCAGATGCACAAATATCCGCATCAGCTGTCGGGCGGCCAGCAGCAGCGGGTGGGCATCGCCCGCGCCCTTGCCATGCGTCCCAAGGTTCTGCTGTTCGATGAACCGACATCCGCGCTGGACCCCGAACTGGTGGGAGAGGTTCTGCGCGTGATCCGCCGTCTGGCCGAGGAACATGACCTGACCATGTTGCTGGTCACGCATGAGATGCGCTTTGCCCGCGAGATTTCGGATCGGGTGATGTTCTTCGATCAGGGCCGCATCTGCGAACAGGGCACACCCGAACAGCTGTTTTCGTCCCCGACCAAAGAGCGGACGCGCGAATTCCTCAGATCCACGCTGGAAAGCAATAACGGCGGATAGGTCCGCAATCATTCAACCGGAGAGGAAAGATCATGGTCGATTGGAAGGCATATCGCGAAGAGCTTCTGAGCAATGTCGGCGAACTGGCCAGGCTGGCGCCGGATTCGGTCGGGGCCTATACGCAGGCCAGCGGCGCCACGACCGGGCATCTGGATGAAAAGACCCGGCAGCTGATCGCGCTGGCGGTGGCGGTCACGACGCGCTGCGACGGCTGTATCTCGGTCCATTCGCGCGAGGCGGTCAATGCAGGCGCCAGCCGCGAAGAGATCGCCGAGGCCCTTGGTGTCGCCATGTCGCTGAACATGGGCGCGGCGCTGGTCTATTCGTCGCGGGCGCTGAATGCGGCGACCTCTTTCGGGGCAGAAAACAAGGGCTGATCGTCACCCGATGAACGAAAAAAACGGGCGGCTGTGTGCCGCCCGTTCTGTTGTGCCGTGGATGGGGGCTTATTCCGCCCCTTGCAGCAGACTGGTGATCCGACGCACCGAGGCGCGGCGGTTCTCGCGCACATCGCCTTCGCGGCGGACTTGCAGGAACTGCTCGCCATAGCCCTGCACGACCATGTTCTCGGCCGGCACGTCGAAATATTCGCTCAGCGCAAGCGCCACGGATTCTGCGCGCCGGTCCGACAGTGCAAGGTTGGCCGCGTCCGAGCCTACGGTGTCGGTGTGGCCTTCGATCAGGAAGATCTCGCGCGGGTTTTCGGCGACGGTATCGCGGATCACGTTGCCCAGCATCGACAGTTGCTGTGCCTGATCCGGGCTGATCGCCGCCGAGCCGGTGTCGAAGGTGATCGCGTCGATATTCACCGGGGCCACCAGCGCCCGCACCTGCGGAATGTTGCGGATCTGGCCAAGGGTAAAGCCACGGGTCACATTCGCCTCGCGCAGCAGGGCCTCACGCAGCTGATCCTCGTCCATCTGGCCGGTGCCGCGGGTCGTCACCGCCGCCGGGGCGGGCAGGCTGGAGATATCCACGGCCTCGGTCGCCGTGTCGTCGATCAGCGGCACGGACGATCCGTCAGCCGTGACCAGCGTCCGGCGCAGCACCCGCAGATCGGCATCGCGGATCGTCACCACCTGACTGCCATCGGCGCGGGCCACGATCGTGCGCGACGAGCCATCGGCAAAGTTCTCGGTCGTCACGGTCGAGCCGGGCTGACGCAGCAGCGCCACCTCGTCCTTGATGACCTGCTGGCTGCCGTCGGGGCGGGTGACGACCACCCGGTCGGGGCTGCTGAGCGTGACCTCGCGGTTGTTGGTCAGCATCGCGCCGACAGCGACACCGCCCAGCCCCAGCAACAACGCTTTGGCCAGATCGTTGCCGTTATCGTCGTCCGCGGCCGCAGTTGTGCCGCCGGTCGCGGCACCCAGCGCGTCGCGCAGGCTGGTTGCGAAATCCTCATCGGACGAGCGGCTGTTTTCCTCGGTGACCTCTTCTGCGGTCACTTCGCCTTCGCCCGCCTCGTCGCTCAGCGCAGCGGCGGTGGGGGTGTCGGCGGCTTCGGCGGCCTCGCGCGCGGCCTCGGTTTCCTGCGCGCCGTCTTCGGGGGCGCGGTCATCGGCTGCGGCCTCGTCATGCGCATCCCCATTCGTTGCCGCGTCATCGGCGGCCCCGGTCTCGGCGTCATCGGTCGGAATGGCCTCGTCCAGCGGCGTGACGGGTGTATCCGCTGTATCCCCGTCCTGATCGGGGGTTTCAGCCTCCGGGTCAGCCTCGTCGGGGGCGGCATCCTCGGTGGGGGTGTCGTCCGTGGCAGAGTCGGCGGCAGGTTCAGTTTCAGCGGGTTCGGTGTCAGCTGCTTCCTGCTTGGCCTGTTCTTCGGCCAGCGCCTTGGCCAGATCGCCTTCGTCATTCGGAATTTCGGCATCAGCGGGATCGGCCGGCGTGGCGGCGGGTTCCCCGACGGCTTCGTCCTCGACGGTTTCCGGCGCGCCATCGGTCGGCGTCGGTTCCGCAAGCACCTCTGCCCCGGCGTCGTCCGCTGTGGCTTCGCCCGCGCCGGCATCGTCGTCCGTGGGCGCGGCGACCTCCGCCTGCGCGTCATTCTGGCTGCCGGATTGTTCGTCCGGGGCCTCGGCTGGCTGAGCGTCGGGGTCTTCCTCGAAGGCGTCCATATCAACCGATTCCTCGGGCGTGGCAGCGCCTTCGGGTTCCGTGCCCTCGGTCGGTCCGGCATCTGCCGGTTCGGGATCCGCTGTTGCTTCATCGGCGGCGGGTTCCTCTGCCGGCGGCTGCCCGGTCTCGGCTTCCGGGGGCTGCACGACCTCCTCGGTGGGTTCAGCCGCCTGCTCGGTGGGCTGTTCCTGAATGATCTCGTCGGTCGCGGCGTCCTGAGCCATCGCGACATGCGGGGCCAGCAGCGACAGGCAGGCTGCGATGGCGGTGGTGTTATGAATGATCCGGCGCATTGTCCGCTCCCTTTTGCCATTTCGGCATTGTCGTCTGGCCAACAAACGGACGGGATGTGCGGGCGGTTCCGACAAAGGGACCAGTAAAGCGCCTTCCCGCCGCGCCAGCGCGTGACCATCGCGCCCATATCCGGCCTTCCGGCGCGGCTGATCCCTGCCGGCGGGCGGTTGATCTGCGCAGGAATGCTTGCAATCGCACGCGGGATTCGCCATTTTCACCCGGTTCGCGGAGTCGTGAACACAGTTTGATGGCCGGGCCCCTCTGGCGGACGTGGCGGCACGTCCGTGATGTCGGCATCGCTCTTTGACCAGCCGCCTGGACTTGATTCACATGAGCCAAGGAAACAATCCACCCGTGGGTGGTGGCCTCGATGGCCAGCCCCCCCGTCCGACAATGAAATATTTTACATGGGCCTTTATCGTCACCGCGCTTGGTCTGGCGCTGGGTGCGGGCTTGGGCTGGCAGATGACGGGCACCGTCTGGGGCACGCTGTCGGTCTTTTTCATCTGCGCCGTGCTGGCGGTGCTGGAGATCTCGCTGTCCTTCGACAATGCCATCGTCAACGCCAACAAGCTGAAGGAAATGACCCCTGTCTGGCAGCGCCGTTTCCTGACCTGGGGCATCATCATCGCGGTATTCGGGATGCGGATCGTGTTTCCGCTGCTGATCGTCGTGATCGCCGCCAATATCGGCCCCTGGCAGGCCATGGTGATGGCCGCCGCCCAGCCCGAGGAATATGCGCGCATCATGCACGACGCCCACCTGCCCATCGCGGCATTCGGCGGCACCTTCCTGATGATGGTCGGGCTCAGCTTCTTCTTCGACCATGAGAAGGACGTTCACTGGGTCAGGTGGATCGAGCGCCGGATGCAGCATTACGCCACCATCCGCGGCATCGAGGTCGCCATAGTGCTGGTCACGGTGCTGATCTTCTCCAGCTTTCTGGGAACGCATGAATCGCATGTGTTCTTCAGCGCGGCGATCTGGGGCCTGCTGACCTTCCTGCTGGTCGAGGTTCTGGGCGGCCTTCTGGACAGCTCGCAAGAGGTGCTGCATGCGGGTGCCAAGGGCGGCATCGGCGCGTTCCTCTATCTGGAGGTGCTGGACGCCTCGTTCAGCTTTGACGGCGTGATTGGGGCCTTCGCCCTGACGCAGAACCTGTTCATCATCGCCATCGGTCTGGGGATCGGCGCGATGTATGTGCGTTCCATGACCATCATGCTGGTCGAAAAGGGCACGCTGGCGCAATACCGCTATCTCGAACATGGCGCCTTCTATGCCATCATCGCGCTGTCGGTGATCATGTTCTGCCAGTCGCAGGTCCATATCCCCGAGGTCATCACCGGGCTGGGCGGGGCCACGCTGATCGGCATCTCGTTCTGGGCCTCGATCCGCTGGAACCGCCAGAACGGGGCTGTGGAAGGCTGATCCACCCGCAACCGCGCGAAGCCGCATGTTCTGGCTTCGCGCATCCCCGTCCAAGCCGCGCCTTGCGAGCCGTGGCCTATCCCGAACGACCCGAAACCAGCGCCCTGCCCCGTTCCAGTCTCGGGATCCGGCGCGTGGCAGTGGAACATATCACGCCGATGAATCGATCCCGGCCAAAGGATTCGGATAAATCATTGGACAGGGCGCGGCGAGGGTCGCAGACTCGGGGGTATGCGACAGGTCCTTTGCCTCATACGCCGCAATCCCGCGCGCAATATGGCGCGGTTCTATCGGCTGGAGATCGCCGCCGACCTGTTCGGCGGCGTCACCCTGACCCGCAATTGGGGCAGGATCGGCACCAGTGGGCAGCAGCGGCGGCAATGGTTTGCGCGGATCGACGAGGCCGTTGCCGAATGCACACTGTGGGCGGACCGGAAACAGCGCCGGGGCTATGCCAGGGATGCCTGATGCTGGCGGGGAACGGGTGCTGATGCAGGCGGGCATGGTGCAGACCGACCAGATGCGGGCGGCCGTGGACGCCTTGTGCGAGGTGCTTGGGGATGGGTTGCGGGCGCTCTATCTGCACGGATCGGCGGTGTCGGGGCAGCTTCGCCCGCAAAGCGACATTGACCTGCTGGCGATAATTGACCAAAGCCTGCGCGACGATCAGCGCCGCGATCTGCTGGCGGCGCTGCTGCGGATATCTGGCCGCTACCCCCCTGCGCCGGGCGGGTCGCGCTGCCTTGAGCTGATGCTGTTCCGGCTGGCGGACCTGTCCGACAACGCGGCCCGCGCCGAATTCACCTTTGGCGAATGGCTGCGCGACGGGTTCGAGGCGGGGCATACCCCCCGGCCCACGCAGGACCCCGAACACATCCTGATCCTTGCGCAGGCCCGGCATCAGGCGGTGGCGCTGTGCGGCCCGCCTGCGTCCGCGTTGTTGCCCGATATCCCGCCCCGGCAGGTCCGGCAGGCGTTGCGCGATGCCTTGCCCGCGCTGCTGGGCGGGTTGCAGCAGGATACGCGAAACGTCCTGTTGACGCTGGCACGCATGTGGCGCACCGCCAGCAGTGGGGATTTCGTCTCCAAGGACGCCGCCGCCCAATGGGTAATGCCGCAACTGCCCCAGCACCACGCCGTGACGTTGGATCATGCACGAATGGGCTATCTGGGCCGGATCACCGACGACTGGGACGGCAGGCAGGACGACGCGCAAAGCCTGGCCGGGGAACTGGCCGCGCATGTCACCCGGCTGTTGTGACCTTGGGCAGGCGCTGCGCATATTGATATGAATCAACGGCATCAGCCGCCCTTGTGCTAGCGTGCCACCTGAATCACCTTGCCAAAGGGCAGCGCCATGACCAACCCTCTCAGCAATCTGGCCCCGAATGCGCCGCCGCTCGATCCCGGCCGCTATGGCCATTTCATCAATGAGGCCCGCGCCTTGCCGCCGGTCCGTGCGGCGATCGTACATCCCTGTTCCAGATCCGCGATCCTCGGCGCGGTCGAGGTGCGCGACGAAGGCCTGCTGGAACCCCTGCTGATCGGCCCCGAGGCCAGGATCCGCGCCGCCGCCGACGAGGCAGGGGTATCGCTGGACGGGATCGAGATCGAGGCGGTGGAACACAGTCACGCCGCTGCCGCTTGCGCGGTCAGGCTGGCGGTGGCCGGGCGGGTGCAGATGCTGGTCAAGGGCAGTCTGCACAGCGACGAGCTGCTGGCGGCGGTGGTGTCGAAAACCGGCGGACTGCGCACCGACCGGCGTGTCAGCCATGTCTATGCGATGGATGTGCCCGCCTATGGCAAGCCGCTGATCGTCACCGATGCCGCGATCAACATCATGCCGACCTTGCTGCACAAGCGCGACATCTGCCAGAACGCCATCGACCTGTTACGCCTGCTGGGGATGGAGCAGCCGAAGGTCGCCATTCTGGCGGCGGTCGAGACCGTGAACCCGTCGATGCCCGCCACGCTGGACGCGGCGGCGCTGACGGTGATGGCGATGCGCGGCCAGATCACCGGGGCGCTGGTCGATGGTCCGCTGGCCTTCGACAACGCGATCAGCCCCGAGGCGGCGGCGACCAAGGGCATCGTCTCGCCCGTGGCGGGACAGGCCGACATCCTCGTGGTGCCGGATCTGGAGGCCGGGAACATGCTGGCCAAGCAGCTGATCTATTTCGCGGGCGCCACCGCTGCCGGGGTGGTGCTGGGCGCGCGGGTGCCGATCGTGCTGACCAGCCGCTCGGACCCGCTGTCGGCGCGGATCGCTTCGGCGGCGCTGGCCAAGCTGGCGGTGATCCGGCGGCAGGAAAAGGGCCTGATCTGATGTCCGGGGCTGCTACGGCGGGCGATCTGATCCTGACCTTCAACGCCGGGTCCTCGACGGTCAAGATGGGATTTCACCAGATCGCGGGTGAGCACCTGCACCCGGTTGCGCAGGGTGTGATCGACTTTCGCGACGATCCGTTCGAGATCCGGCTGAAGCACGGCGACCGGCACCTGTCCTGCCCGCTGGAGGTCGGTGAACAGGACGGCGATGCGATCCTGTCGCGGGCCTTCGACTGGCTGGGCGATCAGTTCGACCTGACCCGGCTGGCGGCCATCGGCCATCGCGTTGTGCATGGCGGTGACCAGTTCACCGGGCCGGTGCTGATCGGCGATGACAGCCTGACCCGGATGCGGTCGCTGGCCGCGCTGGCGCCGTTGCATCAGCCGCAAAGCCTGCGGCTGATCGAGGCCACCCGCGCCTTGCGCCCGGATCTGGTGCAGACGGCATCCTTCGACACGGCGTTTCATGCCAGCCAGCAGCCTTTGGCGCGACGCTTTGCCATTCCGCGCGCGCTGCACGATCAGGGGATCATGCGTTACGGCTTTCACGGGCTGTCCTATCAGTCCATCTCCCGATCGCTGACCCGTCACGCCGTGCCGCAGCAGGCAAGGGTCGTTGCCGCGCATCTGGGCAGCGGTTGCAGCCTTTGTGCGATGCAGGGGGGCGTCAGCCAGGACAGCTCGATGGGGTTTTCGACCATCGACGGGGTGCCGATGGCGACACGCTCGGGCGCGCTGGACCCCGGTGTCATCCTGCACCTGACCGGGCAGATGGGGTGGAGCATGGCGCAGGTGGAAGCCATGCTCTATCACCAAAGCGGGCTGCTGGGCGTATCGGGGTTCGAGGCCGATACCCGCGAATTGCTGGAAAGCCCTCTTCCCGAAGCCGCCGAGGCCATCGAGCTGTTCTGTTTCCGTATCGCGGGCGAGGTGGCGCGGCTGGTGACCACCCTTGGCGGGTTGGATGTGCTGGTCTTTACCGCGGGCATCGGCGAGAACCAGCCCCGCATCCGTTCCCTGGTGTCCGACAGGCTGGCATGGCTGGGCCTGCGGCTGGACGAGGGCGCGAATGCCGCCAATGCCACCCGCATCAGCAGGGCCACCAGCCGCGTCGCCGCGATGGTCATCCCCACGGATGAGGAAAGCGTGATCGCCCAAGAGGCATGGGGCCTGCTGGCCTTAGCCTGATGCGGTGATCGTGCCGGATGACCCGTCACGCAGGGGCATCGTTGCAGGGCGCAGGGCGGTTCAGATCCCGCGAAGGGCGGCGATGAATGCGCCCGCGTTCCTTGCCGTGTCCCCGACATCCTGACCCGGACGATAGAGCGACTGGCCAAGGCCGAAGCCACTGGCCCCGGCCTGCGAATATGCCTGCATCGACGTGGTCGAGATCCCGCCCACCGGCAGCAGTTTCACCTGCGCGGGCAGAACGCTGCGCATGGCGCGAAGGGCGGCGGGGGGGATCATCTCGGCCGGAAACAGCTTCAGCGCGGATGCCCCGGCGGCAAGAGCGGCAAAGGCCTCGGACAGGGTGCCGATGCCGGGCAGATAGGTCAGGCCCAGCCGCGTGGCCTCGGCGGCGACGGCGGGGTCGAAATTCGGGGCGACGATCAGCCTGCCCCCGGCGTCGCTGACCGCGCGGACGGCATCTGGATCAAGGACCGTGCCCGCGCCCACCACAGCCTCGGGCAGTTCCGCCGCCAGCCGGGCGATGCTGTCCAGCGGATCGGGCGAGTTCAGCGGCACCTCGATCAACGTGAAGCCCGCGCCGGTCAGCGCCTTGCCTGTGGCCACCGCGTGATCGGGCGGCAGCCCGCGCAGGATGGCGACCAGCGGGCAGATATCGAACGCGTTTTCCCATGTCATCATCAGACGATCCCCGCTGTTTGTGCGATATTCCAAAGACCCCGTTGCGCCATGCCCGCAGGCGCGATCTGCGCGCGAACCCCCTGCGCCTGCAAGGCGATGCGATAGCGGTCGGCCAGATCCCCGCGCCCGATGATGGTGACCGGCGCATCGGGCGCGTCGGGCGCATCGGCAAGGCATTGCGCGACCTCATCCCCGATCAGCAGGCCCGACAGGTAATCGGCGATCTGACCGGGCCCCAGCCGTTCCAGCAATGCCAGCGACCGGGCCGAGAAGATACGCCCCAGCAGCGGGCCGCCCTGCCCGCCCGCCGCAACCCCGCGCCCGAAGGCCTCGGGATCGGGCGGGCCGGGCTGGATCAGCCGCCCCAGGATCGAATGGTCGCGCATCAGCTGGAACATCTCTCCGGTCATTACGGTGCGGAAGCCGGTCAGCCGGCCCGCGCGGACCTGCGCCCATTTGCTGTGCGTGCCGGGCAGGATGAACAGCCCGTCGGGGTTGCTGTCCGCCAGATGGCCGATGATCTCGGTTTCCTCGCCGCGCATGACATCGGGGGATGGCCCGTCGCGGTCCGAGATCGCGCCGCAGACGAAATGTATCCGCCCAAAGCCGGTTTCATGCGCCACCAGCCCCCCGGCCAGTGCGGACAGGTCAAGCGGCAGGGGCAGATAGGGCGTCTCGACCCAGCCATTGCGGCTGGTAATCATGCCCGAGGCGATGATGGGCGCAGCGCCCAGCCAGCCGCCGATGGCGCGGGTCAGCGCCCCCTCGAACCCGCCGGGCTGGGTGATCGCGGCAAGGATGCCCGGCCCTTCGGTCACCGCGTCGATGACCCTGCCCGCGCCGTCTATCCGCCACGCCCGGAAAGAGCTCGTACCCCAGTCGATGCCGATCAGCGCTGCCGTCATCGGTCGAATCCATAGGCGACATGGTGGCGATAGGTCTGCCCCGGGCGCAGGATCTGATCGGGGAAATCGGGCCGGTTCGGTGCATCGGGCCAGTGCTGGGTCTCCATCGCGATCCCGGCATGGGGGGCGTAGCTCCGCCCGTCAAGGCCCGCCAGACCGTTGAAATGCCTGCCGTCATAGACCTGCAATCCCGGCGCATCGGTGGTGACGGTCATGGTCAGGCCGGAACTGCCGCGCAGTCGGGCGACGGGACGCGGCGGGCGGATGCCGTCCGAGAGGCAGAAGTTATGGTCATAGCCGCAGTTCCCGACCGGGCGCATCTGGCGGAAATCGAAGGCTGTTCCGGCAACCGGCGCGGTCCCCGGCAGCGGAATCAATCCCTCATCCACCGGCAGGTAATGCGCGGCGTCGATCCACAGCTCGTGCTTGCGGATATCACCGCCCTCATCCAGCGAGAAATAGCCGTGATGCGCCAGATTGCAGGGGGTTGCGGCATCGCTTGTGGCCTGCATGTCGATGACCAGCGCCTGATCGCGCAGGGCAATCGTCGCGCGGATCGCCATGGTGCCGGGAAAGCCCATATGCCCGTCCGGCAGGGTCAGCGACAGCGTGACCTGATCGGCCGCCTGCTGCTCGATCCGCCAGATATGCAGATCGGTGCCGTCGTGTCCGCCATGCAGCGTATGCCGTCCGAGGAAATTCGGGTCGGTGCGATGGGCCACCCCGTCCAGCTCAAAGCGCGCGCCGCCGATGCGATTGGCGAAACGCCCGACGATGGCCCCGACATAGCGCGCCTGATCCAGATAGGCCGCAGGGTCGGGGCAGCCCAGCACCAGCGGATGGTCCAGGCCATCCATCCGCAGATCCTGCACGATGGCCCCCAATGTCAGGACCGTCGCCCGCAGCCCGCCCCCGCGCAGGGTGATCGCCTCGATGCGGCGACCATCGGGCAGGATCGTTCCGCTCACAGCACCACCCCCGGTTCGGGAAGGGTGTTCAGATCATGGGTGACGATATAGGTCAGGCCCTGATGCGTGTCGGGGGACTCGATGCCTTGCAAGGCGGTGGTGACCAGCATCTGCCCCTGATCGCCGAAGGCCGGGCAAGAGGAATGTTTGCCACCGACCTGATAACGATGCGTTTCCTGCCCTTTGGCGTCAAAGCGGATCACCGCCCCCTCGCCCCAAAGGGCGCAGCAGAAACCGCCATCGGCGTCGAAGATTGCGCCGTCAGGTTCCTGCCCCAACGGGGACAGGTCCAGATAAACCTGTCGTTCCCCCACCGGCCAGCCATCGGCATCCAGCCCCTGCCGCCAGACCTGCGCCATCGCGGTATCGGCGAAACAGGCACTGCGACCGTCGGGGCTGAAGCAGATCGCGTTGGGGATGCTGATGCCGGTGAACAGGCGCCGCAACTGCCCGCGATACCAGCGATAGATCGACCCCGCGCCCGCCTCCGCCGATTTTCCCATCGTGCCGAACCAGAAGCCGCCCTGCCGGTCCGCCCGCCCGTCATTCGAGCGGGTGGCGGGGTTGTCGGCCTCGACCGCGATCAGATCCTCCAGCCTGCCGCTGTCCAGATGCAGCACGGCCAGCCCGGTTTCGGTCGCGATCAGCAGCCGGTCGCGGTCGATGCATGCCGCCGCCGAGGCCATGCGGTCCAGCACCCATTCCAGCGGCCCCGATGCGTCGCGCGACATCAGCCGTTGGCCCAGAATGTCGAACCAGAAGAACTGCCGCCGCAGGGGATGCCACAGCGGACCTTCCCCCAGCGCGCATTGGCGGTCGTCAAAGATCGCGGCGCTCATCCCTGCCCTCCTGCGGCCAGCCGGTCCTGGGACAGTTTCAGCAGCCCCTTTTGCAGCAGGATGAAAGCCAGCAGCAGGATGCCGATGACGATCTTGGTCCACCAGCTGGACAGGCTGCCGTCGAACACGATGTAGGTCTGGATCAGCCCCATCGTCAGCACGCCGATGAAGGTGCCGAACATATAGCCCGCGCCGCCGGTCAGCAGCGTGCCGCCGATCACCACCGCCGCGATGGCCGTAAGCTCCGTCCCCACCGTCGCCAGCGAATAGCCCGAGCCGGTATAGATCGTGAAAACGATCCCCGACAGCCCCGCCGTCAGTCCCGAAAAGGCATAGACCAGCACCGTCGTCCGGCCCTGCCGGACACCCATCAGCCGCGCCGTGGTCTCGCCACCGCCAAGCGCATAGACCGATGTGCCGAAGCGGGTCTTGTGGGCGACGATCATGCCGACGATGAAGATCAGCACCATCAGCACCCCGATCAGCGTCAGCCTCCCTTTGCCCGGCATCAGCCAATAGGTGCTCTGCAACGCCTGAAAGAACGGGTTTGCGATCGGCACGGACTGGATCGACAGCATATAGGCCGCCCCCCGCGCCAGAAACATCCCGGCCAGCGTGACGATGAAGGCGGGCATGGCCAGCCGGTCGATCAGAAAGCCCATCGCCGCCCCGAAGGCCGTGGTGATGACCAGCAGCATGGCAAAGACGACCAGCGGATGCAGCGAGGTATCGCGCAGCAGTACGGCGATGAAGACACCCGAAAAGGCGATGACCGAGCCGACCGACAGATCGATCCCGCCCGACAGGATCACCAGCGTCATGCCCACCGCGACGATGCCCAGATAGGCATTGTCGGTCAGCAGGTTGCCGATGACCCGGGTGGACAGCATGGTCGGGAACTGGGTCCAGCAGATCGCATAGGCCAGCAGAAAGATGGCGATGGTCACGTATAAAGGCAGGGCACGGGTGTTCATCTTGCGCCTCCTTTCAGCGCGGCCTCGCGCGATGCACGCTGGCTGTCGCGCCACAGCCGCCATTCGGCCGAGATGCGCGGTGATTGCAGCACAAGGATGACCAGCACCAGCACCGCCTTGATGATCAGGTTGTATTCGGACGGAAAGCCCGCCAGCCGGATGCCGATGGTGATGGTCTGAATGATCAGCGCCCCGATCACCGATGCGGCGATGGAAAACCGCCCGCCCAGAAGAGAGTTTCCGCCGATCACCACCGCAAGGATCGCGTCCAGCTCCAGCCACAGCCCGGCATTGTTGGCGTCCGCACCGCGGATATCGGCGGTCACGATCAGCCCCGCCAGCGCCGCGCAGACGCCCGAGGCGGCATAGACCGCGATCAGCAGCACCGTTGCATTCACCCCCGCCACCGCGCTTGCGCGGCGGTTGATCCCGGTGGCCTCGATCAGCATTCCCAGTGCGGTGCGGCGCAGGACCAGCGCGACAAGGGCGGCAGTGCCGATCCAGATCCATGCCGGAACCGGCAGGCCCAGCAGCGTGCCCGACCCGATCCAGCCGAAACCGGGATGGGTGAAGGTCATGATCCGGCCCTCGGTGATCAGTTGCGCGATGCCGCGCCCCATCGTCATCAGGATCAGCGTCGCCACGAAGGGCTGGATGCCGATGACCGAGACCAGAACCCCGTTCCACAGCCCGGCCAGTGCCCCCGCCCCAAGCGCCAGCAGCAGTGCCACCGGCAGACCCCAGCCCGCCGTGATCGCCGTCGCCGCCACCGCGCCGCAGATCGCCATGATGGTGCCGACCGAGAGGTCGATTCCCCGCGTCGCGATGACCAGCGTCATCCCCGTGGCCAGCAGCGCGACCGGCGCGGCGCGTTTGGCCACGTCGATCAGCGGCCCGACCAGACGCCCGTCATGGAACGAGATCGTCAGGAACGCAGGATAGACCGCCGTCACCAACGCCACCAGCGCGGCAAGGGCGATCAGTTGCGGCGCAAGACGTTTCAGCAACCCTGCCATCACGCCACCTCCTTGCGGGGGCCGGTCGCGGCAATGGCCTTCATGATCTGTTCGCCCGCGATCTGGCTGCCGGTCAGTTCCGCCACATGGCGGCGGTCGCGCAACACGATCACCCGGTCAGAGACGGCGATCAACTCGTCGATCTCGGATGAGATCACCAGCAGCGACATGCCCTGCCCGGTCAGTTCGTGGATCAGTCGGACGATCTCGGCATGGGCGCCCACATCTATGCCGCGTGTCGGTTCATCAAGGATCAGGAAACGCGGGTTCATCGCCAGCCAGCGGGCCAGAACCACCTTCTGCTGATTGCCGCCCGACAGCTCTCCGATCCGCTTTTCGCGGCCGGTGGTGCGGATATCCAGCCGCCGGATATAGTCGTCGGCCAGCCGGTTCTGTTCTGCGCGGGGAATGGGCCGCGCCCAGCCACGCCTTGCCTGAAGCCCAAGGATGATATTCTCGCGGATGGTCAGGTCGGCGACGATGCCGTCGGTCTTGCGGTCCTCGGGGGCAAAGCCGAAACCCGCCGCGATGGCCGCGCGCGGATTGGCGATATCGAGCGCGCCGTCCTGATCGTTGGCGCTGCCGGAATGGGTGTTCTTCAGCCCGAACAGCAGTTCGGCGGTCTCGGTGCGGCCCGAACCCAGCAGCCCGGCCAGGCCGACGACCTCTCCCTGCCCGACCTTCAGGTCGAAAGGCTCGACCGCGCCGCGACGGCTCATCTGCTCGAAGCTGAGCATCGGCGGGCGCGGACCGCGGTCGGCGGCGACATGGCTGGTCGCGGCCTCCAGTTCGCGGCCCAGCATGTGTTCGATCAGCCGGACCCGGTCCAGATCGCGGGTATTTTCGGTGGCGACCTTGCGGCCATTGCGCAGGACCGTCACCCGGTCGGTCAGGTCAAACACCTGATCCAGAAAATGCGACACGAAAATGATGCCCAGCCCGCGATCCCTCAGCCCGCGGACCACGTCAAAGACCATCTGCACCTCGGCTGCGTCAAGGCTGGCGGTGGGTTCGTCAAGGATCAGCACCTTGCCCGACAGGGCGACCGCGCGGGCGATGGCGATGATCTGCTGGATGGCGACGGAATAGCTGCCCAGATCGCGATCCACGTCGATCTTCAGCCCGTATGCCTCTGTCATTGCCCGCGCCTCGGCCCGCGTGGCGCGGCTGTCGATCAGCCCGAAACGGCGCGGTTCGCGGCCAAACATCAGGTTCTGCGCCACGGTCAGGTTGGGCAGCAGGTTGACCTCCTGATAGACTGTGCCGATGCCCAGATCCTGCGCCTCGACGGTGGAACGCGGGTCGATCTGAGCGCCGTCCAGCGTGACGGTGCCGCCATCGCGCAGATAGGCGCCGGTCAGGCATTTGATCAGCGTCGATTTTCCCGCGCCGTTTTCGCCCAGAAGCGCGTGAACCTCGCCCGCTTGCAGGTCGAAATCCACATCATCCAGCGCGCGGGTGCCGGGGAAGGTCTTGGTCAGCGACCGGATCGTCAGCAGCATGTCGCCCTCTTCGGGTAAAGGCCGGGCCGCGCAGCGATGCGGCCCGGCGCTGGCATCAGTAACCCAGATCCTTGCGGGTGTCGTATTCGCCCTGCGGATCATCGGCCTGAGTATAAAGCTTCGATTCCGTCTGGATGAACTTTTCGGGCTGGGTTCCGTCCGCCCAGAAGGCTTCCAGCGCGTCGAAGGCCGGGCCTGCCATATCCGGCGTCAGTTCGACCGTGGCGTTCGCTTCGCCATTGGCCATGGCCTGAAAGATATCCGGCACGCCGTCGATCGAGACGATCAGGATATCCTCGCCCGGTTTCAACCCGGCTTCCTTGATGGCCTGAATGGCGCCCACCGCCATGTCATCGTTATGGGCGTAAAGCGCGCAGATGTCGCGCCCGCCGTTCTCGGCCTGAATGAAGCTTTCCATCACCTCCTTGCCAAGCGCGCGGGTGAAATCGCCGGTCTGGCTGCGTACGATGGACAGGTTGTCATGCGCGCCGATGGCGTTTTCGAAGCCGGTCTTGCGGTCGATGGCGGGGCTGGACCCGGTGGTGCCCTGCAATTCGACGATGCGGCAGTCGCGGTCGCCGACTTCGGCGGCCAGCCATTCGCCCGCGACCTCGCCCTCATGCACGAGGTTCGAGCCGATGGCGGTCAGATACAGCTCGTCCGAGCTGTCCACCTGCCGGTCCAGCAGCACGACGGGGATCTCGGCCTCCTGTGCCTCTTGCAGCACGGCGTCCCAGCCGGTGGCGACGACCGGGGCCAGCAGGATCGCATCGACGCCCTGCGCGATGAACGAGCGGATCGCGGCGATCTGGTTTTCCTGCCGCTGCTGCGCGTCCGAGAATTGCAGCTGATAGCCGCGCTCTTCGGCCTGCATCCGGGTCAGCGTGGTTTCCGCCGCCCGCCAGCCCGATTCCGAGCCGATCTGCGAAAAGCCGATGGTTTCGCCCTGGGCCATCGCGGCGGTGGCCGAAATCGCCAGTGCGGCGGCTGTCGTCATCAAGGTCTTGGTGGTCATGGTATCCTCCCTTGGGTTTTATGACCGTCTGTTGCGCGGATCGGATGTCACCCGTCGCGCAAATCCTGTGGCAGCAATGCGTCGGGGATGTTCTGAAAGCTGACCGGGCGCAGCCAGCGGCGGATGGCCATGGTGCCGACGGATGTCGCGCCGAAATTGGTGCTGGCGGGATAGGGGCCGCCATGTACCATCGCCTCGCAGACCTCTACCCCGGTGGGCCAGCCATTGGCCAGCACCCGCCCCGCCTTGCGTTCCAGCACCGGCATCAGGCGGCCGGCCAGTGGCGTGTCGCCCTGATCCATTTGCAGGGTCGCGGTCAGCTGCCCTTCCAGCGCGCGGGCCAGTTCCAGCATCTGATCGTCATCCGATACGGTGACGATCAGCCCAAGCGGGCCGAACACCTCGTCCGACAGGCTGTGATCGGCAAGGAATGCCGTGGCCGTGGTCTGATAGATGTTTGGCCGGGCATTGCGCCCTTCGCTGTCATTGCGCAGGATCGCGGTGGCGGCGTGGTCGGTGCGCTGGGTGCCCTCGCGATAGGCCGCCGCGATGCCATCGGTCAGCATGATCTGCGCCGTTGCGTCGGTCAGCGCGTCGCGGGCGGCATCTGCAAAAGCCCCGGCGGCGTGATCGTGCAGGATCAACAGGCCCGGATTGGTGCAGAACTGCCCCGCGCCCATGGTCAGACTGCCCGCCCAGCCTGCGGCTATCTGCGCCCCGCGTGCGGCCAGCGCCTGCGGCAGCACGAAGCAGGGGTTGATGCTGCCCAGTTCTCCGAAGAACGGGATCGGCTCGGGCCGCGCGGCACACAGATCGAACAGTGCCCGCCCGCCGCGCAGCCCGCCGGTAAAGCCCACCGCGCGGATCAGCGGATGGTTGACCAGCGCCGTGCCGACATCATGGCTGTCGCCGTGGATGAAGCTGAAGGTGCCTGCGGGCATGTCGGTCTTGCGGATCGCGGCAAGGATCGCCTCGGCCACGATCTCGCCGGTGCCGGGATGGGCGGGGTGGCCCTTGACGACGACCGGGCAGCCTGCGGCAAGGGCCGAGGCCGTGTCCCCGCCCGCCGTCGAGAAGGCCAGCGGGAAGTTCGAGGCCCCGAACACCGCGACCGGCCCGATGGGTCGCTGGATCAGCCGCAGATCGGGGCGCGGCAGGGGCTGGCGGTCGGGCAGCGCGGCGTCATGGCGCCGGTCCAGATAATCGCCCTGCCGGATATGATCGGCGAACAGGCGCAACTGCCCGGTGGTGCGGCCACGCTCGCCTTGCAGCCGCGCGGCGGGCAGGCCGGTTTCCTGCGTCCCGATCTCGGTGATCGCTTCCGCGCGGGCCTCGATTTCATCGGCGATGGTGTCCAGAAAGGCGGCGCGTTCGGCGCGCGCGGTCTGGCCATAGGTCACGAAGGCATCCTCGGCCGCCTGCACCGCGCGATCCACCAGCGCCGCATCGCCCGAGGCGAAGTCATGCGCCGGACCATGCGCGGGCGAGGATCGGAACACCGCCGCCCCGCCCAGCCATTCGCCCGCGATCAGATGCTTGCCTTGGGGGGTCCAGTTCATCTTGCTTTCCTCAGAATTCGAATGTTTCGACGATATTGCGGCGACCCAGCGTGAAGGCATCCGCGACCAGCACCATCGGCGACAGGTCCATGTCCGATGCGACCCCCCGCACCAGTTCCGCCATCCGCGCATAAAGCGCCGGGTATTCGCCCATGATGCTGTCCTGACCCTCGGCCCGCTGGCCGTCGATTTCCAGAATGTTGCCACCCATGCGCAGCGCCATCAGGCCCGCATCGGTTGCGAATTCCATGTCCCATGTCTGGGGGCCTTCCTGCCGGAAATCGAAATCGGCGCTGATGCCGCCCGACAGGTCCAGCCGCGCGGCGATCGGGGCCTGACGGTTGGCGGGAAAGTCCAGCTCGGCCCCGGTCAGATGGACGGGCGCGGGCAGGATTTCGGTCAGGATCGACAGCGCGTTGATGCCGGGGTCGAAGACGCCCATGCCGCCCGCCTCGAAGATCCAGTCCTGACCGGGGTGCCATTTGCGCACATCCTCGCGCCAGATGATCCGGCCCTCATGGATGCTGCGCCCGGCCAGCCAGCGTTTCGCGGCGCCGACCGCATGGGCCATACGCGAATGCCATGTGGCAAAGATGCTGACGCCATGGGCCCGCGCCAGATCGTGCAGGGCATGCACCTCGGCCAGAGTGGCGCCGGGCGGTTTTTCCAGCATCAGGTTGCGGCCCGCGCGCAGGACGGCCTGCGCGGCGGCAAAGCGGGGAACCGGCGGCAGGCACAGGCTGACGGTGCCGATCCCGGGGCGGGCGGCCAGCATGTCGCCGATGTCGGTGAAGGCCTCGACGCCGCTGACCGTGCCGTGGCGGCTGACGGTGGCGGCCAGTTCCCAGTCGGGGCTGTCTGCCAGCGCGGGAACGTGCTGATCCGTCGCGATCTTGCCGATACCGACCAGGGCGAGCTTTTCGCGGGCCATCAGTGACTGTCCTTTCCGACCGGATTGCCCCGGCAGCCGCGCAGGAAATCCAGATCCGCGCCGGTATCGGCACCCATCACATGCGCCTGATGCAGCCATGCATAGCCGCTGGCGGGCTGGTCGGGCAGCGGCTGCCAACCGGCCAGCCGCTCGGCCAGTTCGGCGTCGGAGATATCCAGATGCAGGCGGCGGTTCGGCACGTCCATCTCGATCATGTCGCCATCGCGGACCACGGCCAGCGGGCCACCGGCGGCAGCCTCGGGCGAGGTATGCAGGACCACCGTGCCATAGGCGGTGCCCGACATGCGCGCATCGGAAATCCGCACCATATCGGTGATGCCCTTGCGCAGAACCTTGGGTGGCAGGCCCATATTGCCGACCTCGGCCATGCCGGGATAGCCTTTCGGGCCGCAATTCTTCAGCACCATCACGCAGGTCTCGTCGATATCCAGCGCGTCGTCATTGATGCGGGCCTTGTAGTCGTCGATATCCTGAAACACGACCGCGCGGCCGCGATGGGTCAGCAGATGCGGGCTGGCGGCCGAGGGCTTCAGCACCGCGCCATTCGGGGCAAGGTTGCCGCGCAGAACCGCGATGCCGCCCTGTTCGGTCAGCGGTTTGTCGGCGGGACGGATCACGTCCTCGTTCCAGTTGACGACATCCCTGACCTCATCCCAGATCGCCGCGCCGCTGACGGTCAGCGCATCCTTGTGCAGCTGCCCGGCCTCGCCCAGCCGTTTCAGCACCACCGGCAGGCCACCGGCATAGAAGAATTCCTCCATCAGATATTCGCCCGAGGGCATCAGGTTCACGATGGTCGCCACGTCGCGGCCACAGCGGTCCCAGTCGTCCAGCGTCACATCGACCCCCACCCGGCCCGCCAGCGCCAGCAGATGCACGACCGCATTGGTCGAACCGCCGATGGCGCCATTGGTGCGGATGGCGTTCTCGAAAGCCTGTTTCGTCAGGATGTCCGAGGGTTTCAGGTCATCCTTGACCATCTGCACGATCCGCCGCCCCGACATCTGCGCCATCACCCGGCGACGCGAATCCACCGCCGGGATCGCCGCATTGCCCGACAGCGCCATGCCAAGTGCTTCGGCCATCGACGCCATCGTGCTGGCGGTCCCCATGGTGTTGCAGGTGCCCGAAGACCGGCTCATTGATGCCTCGGCTTCCAGAAATTCATCCTGCGTCATTTCGCCGGCCTTCACCGCCTCGGAGAATTTCCACAGATGTGTGCCCGATCCCACCCGCTCTCCTCTGAACCAGCCGTTCAGCATCGGGCCGCCGGTCACGACGATCGAGGGGATATCGGTCGAGGCCGCCGCCATCAGCAGCGAAGGCGTGGTCTTGTCGCAGCCGACCAGCAGCACCGCGCCATCCATCGGCTGCCCGCGGATGGTTTCCTCGATCGCCAGCGCGGCAAGGTTGCGGAACATCATTGCGGACGGACGGAAAGTATTTTCACTGGCCGAAAAAACCGGCACCTCGACCGGAAAGCCGCCAGCCTCCCAGACGCCTGCCTTCACCTTTTCCGCCAGTTCGCGCAGATGGCCGTTGCAGGGCGTCAGATCGGACCATGTGTTCAGGATGCCGATGATCGGTCGTCCATCAAATAAATCATTAGGATATCCCTGATTCTTCAACCAACCTCTATGATAGATCGTGTCGCGCGAATTGCCGCCATACCATTCCTGAGAGCGCAGCTTGCGGGGCCAGGGTGCCGGGGTGAATGCCATGTCGGACCTCAAAGAGCTGCGACGGCGACGGGGGCCGTGTCATGGGGCTGCTGGGTCAGGCCATTGCGCAAAGGCAGGCCAAAGGCGTCGCTGGCGATCTCGAACTGGTCGCCGGGCTGGACAGTGATTCCATCGGCGAAGGACAGGGTCGCGGTGCCGAAGAAATGCACATGCAGATCGCCCGGCTGGCGGAACAGCGGATATTTGAAATGGTGATGCTCCAGATTGGCAAGGCTGTGGGACATGTTCGCCTCGCCCGACAGGAACGGCTTTTCCCAGATCGCGCGCCCGTCGCGGATCACCCGGCTGGTGCCCTCGACATGGGCGGGCAGATCGCCCAGCAGCATTTCGGGGCCGAAACTGGCGGGACGCAGCTTGGAATGGGCCAGCCACAGGTAGTTGCCGCGCTCGGTCACATGGTCGGAAAATTCGTTGGCCAGCGCAAAGCCAAGCCGGACAGGGCGGCCATCTGCGGCGATCAGATAGATGCCCGCGATCTCGGGTTCCTCGCCCGCGTCCAGCGCGAAACCGGGCGAGGTCAGCGCGGCGCCGGGCGCGACGGCGTTATGGCCGTTGCCCTTCCAGAACCATTCCGGTTGCACGCCGATCTGACCATTGGCGGGCCTGCCGCCCTCCAGCCCCATGCGGAACATTTTCATGCTGTCGGTCAGATCGTCGGGGTCGGCCTTCTTGTGCATCGAGTTGCGGGTCGAGGCGCTGCCCAGATGGGTCAGTCCGGTGCCGGTCAGATGCAGATGCGCGGGGTCGGGATGATCGACCGGCAGCAGCATCCGGCCATCGGCCAGCGCGGCGCCAAGATCGACGGGATCACCTGCGCCGCGTGCCCCGATCTCGGCGCGCAGCCCGTGACCTGCGGCAATGGCCGCCTGCGCCAGTTCAAGGGTCGTGGTCACGCCCGGCACCAGATGGGCGGTATCGGCGTCGCGCACAGCCACGGCGCGGCTTCCGTCAGACAGTTGCAGTTGCGACAGAAACATGGCTCAGGCCTCTTTGTTCTTGTTGTAAACGTCGAAGACGACGGCGGCCAGCAGCACCAGTCCCTTGATGACCTGCTGATAGTCGATGCCGATACCAAGGATCGACATGCCGTTGTTCATCACCCCCATGATGAAGGCGCCGACCACCGCGCCGACGATCCGGCCCACGCCCCCCGCCATCGACGCCCCGCCGATGAATACGGCGGCGATCACGTCCAGCTCGACCGCGAAACCGGCCTTGGGCGTGGCGGTGTTCAGCCGCGCGGCATAGATCATCCCGGCCAGCGCGGCCAGAATGCCCATGTTGACGAAGGTCAGGAAGGTCAGCCTCTCGGTGCGGATGCCCGACAGCTTGGCCGCCTTGGCATTGCCGCCGACCGCATAGACGCGGCGGCCGATGGTCGTGCGCTCGGTGATGAAGACATAGACCACCGTCAGGATCACCATCGACAGCAACACATTGGGCAGGCCACGGAACCATGCCAGCTTCCACGTCACGAACAGCAGCGCGGCGGCGACGATGGCGTTGCGCAGGATGAACAGACCCATCGGCTCGTCCTCGATGCCATAGCGCGCATTGCGCGCCCGGCCCCGCAGGCCCAGCCAGACCAGCACCATGACAGTGACCACGCCGACCGCCATGGCAAGGATGTTCGGACGGCCCACCCCGAACAGGTCGGGGACGAAGCCATTGGACAGCGCCTGAAAGCTTTGCGGGAAGGGACCGATGGACTGGCCCTGCAACAGCCACAGCGACAACCCGCGAAAGACCAGCATCCCTGCCAGCGTCACGATGAAGGACGGAATCCGCCAATAGGCCACGAAATAGCCCTGCGCCGCGCCGATGGCCGCCCCGCAGATCAGGCAGGCGATCATGGCGACCCCCACCGGGATGTCCCATGACACGATCATCACCGCCGCCAGCGCCCCGATGAAACCCATGACCGAGCCGACCGACAGGTCGATATTGCCGCCGACGATGACCAGCAGCATCCCCAGTGCCATGATGATGATATAGCTGTTCTGCAAGAACAGGTTGGTGATGTTCACCGGGCGCAGCAATGTGCCGCCGGTGACGATCTGGAAAAAGACCATGATCGCGATCAGCGCGAACAGCAGCCCGTATTCGCGGATATGTCTGGCGATATAGGCGCCGATTCCGATGCCCGGCGCGCGTTCGGTGCGTTCCATGACCCCTCCTTGCTATTCCCTGACGATCAGCGACATGATGGCCTGCTGGCTGGCATCTGCCGCCGCCAGTTCGCCCACGAAGCTGCCCTGGTTCATGACGTGGATCCGGTCGCACATGCCCAGCAGTTCGGGCATCTCGGACGAGATCATGATGACGGCCTTGCCCGCCGCGCTCAGTTCGTTGATGATGTTGTAGATCTCGTATTTTGCGCCGACATCGATGCCGCGCGTCGGCTCATCCAGGATCAGCACATCGGGATCGGTGAACAGCCATTTCGCCAGCACCACCTTCTGCTGATTGCCGCCCGACAGGTTCATCACCTTCTGGAACACCGAGGGCGTGCGGATGCGCAGCGCGCGGCGATAGCCCTCGGCCACCTCGGTTTCGCGGGCCTCATCGACCACGCCGCGATTGGCGACCGCGCCCAGATTGGCCAGAATGGTATTGCGGCGGATGGTTTCCTCAAGGATCAGGCCAAGGGTCTTGCGGTCCTCGGTGACATAGGCCAGCCCGGCCCGGATCGCCCGGTCCACGGTCGAGACATCGACCGGCTGGTCCCGCATCAACACCTGACCCGAGATGTTGCGGCCCCAACTGCGGCCGAAAATGCTCATCGCCAGTTCGGTGCGCCCGGCCCCCATCAGCCCGGCGATGCCGACGACCTCGCCCGCGCGGACATGCATCGACAGGTCGCGGATCATCTGGCGGTCGCGCTGTTCGGGATGCCAGACGTTCCAGTCCTTCAGTTCGAACACCACCTCTCCGGCGCGGCGTTCGCGATCGGGAAAGCGGTTCTCCATGCTGCGACCGACCATGTCGCGGACGATGCGGTCCTCGGTCAGGTCGCCGCCGCGCGCGTCGATGGTCGAGATCGTGGCGCCGTCGCGGATCACCGTCACGCTGTCGGCGACGCGGCGGACCTCGTTCAGCTTGTGGCTGATGATGATCGAGGTGACGCCCTGCGCCTTCAGTTCCAGCAGCAGGTCCAGCAGCGCCTGACTGTCGCCCTCGGACAGCGCGGCGGTGGGTTCGTCAAGGATCAGCAGGCGGACGTTCTTGGACAGCGCCTTGGCGATCTCGACCAGTTGCTGCTTGCCGACGCCAAGGCTGTCCACCCGCGCGCCCGGCGTCTCGCGCAGGCCGACCTTGGCCAGCAGGGCCTCGGTCTGCCGGAAGGTCTCGGGCCAGTCGATCACGCCGCGGCTGGCGCGCTCGTTGCCCAGAAAGATATTTTCGGCGATGGTCAGCAGCGGCACCAGCGCCAGTTCCTGATGGATGATGATGATGCCGCGATCTTCGCTGTCGCGGATGCCGCCAAAGGCAGCGGGCTGACCGTCATAGACGATCTGCCCCTCATAGCTGCCATGCGGATAGACCCCGGACAGCACCTTCATCAGCGTGGATTTGCCTGCGCCATTCTCGCCGCAGATGGCGTGGATCTCGCCATTGCGGACGCTGATGCTGACATCGTCCAGCGCCTTCACGCCGGGGAATGTCTTGGTGATATGGCGCATTTCCAGAAGTGCGGACATGGCTGGACCTTCCCGGATGGGACCACCCCGCAGGGGGTGGCCCCGTCAACTGTCACTGGATCTGATCGGCGGTGTAATAGCCGGATTCGACCAGCACCTCTTCCCAGTTCGATGCGTCCACGCCCACCGGCTCCAGCAGATAGGACGGCACGACCTTGACGCCGTTGTCATAGGTTTCGGTGTCGTTGATTTCCGGCTCTCCGCCCTTCAGCATCGCATCGACCATGCCGACGGTGACGCGGGCCAGTTCGCGGGTGTCCTTGAACACGGTCGCATATTGCTCGCCCGCGATGATCGACTTGACCGACTGCAACTCGGCATCCTGACCCGAGACGATGGGCATCGGCTGGTCGCCCGAGCCATAGCCCACGCCCTTCAGCGAGGACAGGATGCCGATCGACAGCCCGTCATAGGGCGACAGCACGCCGTGGACGCTCTTGTCGGTGTAATTGGCCGACAGCAGGTTATCCATCCGCGCCTGCGCCACCGCGCCATCCCAGCGCAGTGTGCCCACGGTGTCCATGCCGGTCTGGCCCGAGACGATGACGATATCGCCCGCGTCGATCAGCGGTTGCAGCACCGACATGGCGCCATCATAGAAAAAATAGGCGTTGTTGTCGTCCGGGCTGCCGCCGAACAACTCGACATTCCACGGCTTTTCATCGGCAAAGCGCTCTTCCAGCCCCTTGACCAGCGAATTGGCCTGCTCGACCCCGACCTTGAAATTGTCGAAGGTGGCGTAATAGTCGATATCGCCGGTGCCCCGGATCAGCCGGTCATAGGCGATGACCTTGATATCGGCGGCCTTGGCATTGGCCAGCGCATTCGACAGGGTGGTGCCGTCGATGGCGGCGATCACCAGCACATCGACGCCCTTGGTGATCATGTTCTCGACCTGCGCCAGCTGGTTCGGGATATCATCCTCGGCATATTGCAGGTCGGTGTCGTAACCGGACTCCTGGAACTGCTTTACCATGTTGTCGCCATCGGCGATCCAGCGGGCCGAGGATTTGGTGGGCATCGAGATGCCGACGGTTTCGGCCATCGCCCCCATGGCTGACCAGGATACACCGATCGCCAGTGCGATCGCGGCGGTGCGGAATTTCATGTTGTCCTCCCCTGCGCAGTCGCGGATGGCGACGGCGACTCCTCCTAAGTGGTGCGGACTGTCTAGCAGCGGGTGAATATATCGGTAAAATGAGTTTTCAAGCATTCTGCATACCGGAAGTGATATGCCAAATTCCCGCATGGCCCTGAAGCCCGCGCAGTTGCGGCTGATCCACCAGATCGCCATCCATCGCCAGTTGCAACTGGCCGCCGAGGCGCTGGCGATGACCCAGCCTGCCGCCTCGCGCATGCTGGCCGAGGTCGAACGGCAGGTCGGCGCGCCGTTGTTCCTGCGCCTGCCCAAGGGGATGGAGCCGACCGAGATCGGCAGCACCTTTCTGCGCCGCGCCCGCGTGATCCTGCGAGAGATGGACAGTATCGCCACCGACATGCGCGACTTGCGCGGCGGTCATGCCGGGGCGGTGCGTGTGGGGGCGGTGACCGGGCCCGCCGTCAGCTATCTGGTGTCGGCGATCCGGCAGATAAAGCTGCTGGCCCCCGACGCCCGGATCAGCGTCGAGGTGCTGCCGTCGCGCGAATTGCTGCGTCAGCTTGAAGCCGGGCAGATGGATTTCGCGCTGGCCCGGATCCTGCCGGAATTCGACAGCCACGATTTCAACATTCTGCCCATGCGTGACGAAAGGGTCAGCCTGATCGCCCGCGCGGCCCATCCCCTTGCCCGCGCGCAGGTGGTCACGCTGACCGAACTGGCGGGCCACGAATGGATCATGCAGCAACGCGGCGCACCCATCCGCGAGGCGACGCTGGCCGCCTTCGCCAGCGTCGGTCTGGCCGAGCCGAAGGACATCATCGACAGCCCCTCGATCCTGTGGACCATCGCCTATCTGGCGCAAAGCGACGCCATCGCGCCGGTCTCGGACGAGGTGGCGCAGCTGCTGATCCAGCCACCGGTCTCGGCCGGGTTCACGGTGCTGCGCAATGCGCATGAGCTGCGCGTCTCGACCTATTATCTGCTGGATCTGGTGCGCCGCCCCCTGTCGCCGCTGGCGATGCGGCTGCGTGACGAGGTCGCGCGGACATCGCGTCGGCCGATCCTGGATCAGGTCGGCTTGCAGTTACCCATATGTCTCGGATGATGGTGTTTCGGCGATGCGAGCGCCTTCGACAAGATCGGCGAGGCGGGAGAGGCCGCGCCATATGACGGTGGTTCCTGGTGGCGCATCGGAGGTCCGATCGAGATAGCCGCCGAGCCGCGCGACGAGTCTGACATAGAAATCGAGGTCACGCGGAAGCTTTTGCTTGCTCTCGGGCGCTGTGCGCTCGAGCAGTTGGCGTTCGGCGTCGGTGAAGACGGCAGCAGGCGATGCTTTCGGCACCTCTCGGCCGAGCATCGTCATCCATGACACGCGCCAGGACACGACGCAGCACAACGCGATACAGTTTGCCAGTCGATCAGCCGTGGCCAGGCGCAGCTCTTCGATCCGGCACCCGGTCTTCAGGGTCCGGAAGAATGTCTCGATCTTCCAGCGCAGCGCATACCATTGGAGCTTGTGGATTGCGTCCGCGTGGGTCGCCACCGGCAAGTTCGTGATCAGCTTCCAGAAGACGGGCACCCGGCCTTCCGGCGGGTCAAGCTCCTCGGCATGGATGATCTGAAGATTCTGATGCCGGTATTTCCGCTGCTTTCCGATCGGCGGGCGGACCGTCATTGTAGCGTGCCGGACCGAGAGCACGGCGCAATGATCCTTGCCCTGCGCATCGCGGAACCGGACCTCGTGGGTGCCGCTGGACTGCACCTCTGCCATCACCTTGGCAATGGTCGTGCCGCCATCCTCCGCCAGACGGTCGACGCAGCTGCGGACGAGGAACCCGGTCCCGAGTTCTTCGGACAGGCAGTAGAGTTCGTATATGTCGCTTTCCCGATCACCGATATGCACGCAGCGCTCTGGCACCCCTGTCAGTTCGGTGGACAGGCGCAGATTGTCGAGCCAGCGCATGCTTTCCTTCTGTTCGATCGGCACCCGGGTCGGATTGATCTTCCGTTTAAGAGCGGCGGTTCCCTTGAACTTGCTGCGCGACCAGAACTTGGCCGCCGTCAGGCCGAGCGGCAGCCCATCCGGCGTGATGGCCATGCTGGCATGCATCAAAAGCCCGCAGACCGCATGTTTCTGATAGCGACCTTCCTTCAGTTTGCGTCCAGTCGACACCGTCGTGAACCCCACCTTCTCCGGAGCCGAACGCTTGAAGGAGAATTCCGTGGTGTCCTGCAGGATCAGGATGGGACCATCGGTTGCCCGGATGCGCAGGGCAGAGGCAGCGAAATGGCCCTCGAGGATCTTGTCCTCGCTGACATTGCCGTTAGCAAAGAAGCGGTAGGCGGCCTTGGTATTCGACCAGTCCTGGAATGCCGTCGGCAGCGATTTTCCCGGCCGTTCCCCGAGGGCCTCGAGCATTGCCTCAAGCCGCCTGTTCAGCCTGACATCTCCCAGATCGCATCCGGCCGTTTCCGTTTCCACCCAACTCTGTCCCATGTCTGCACCTCAATTATTCGGTGCCACATGACGAATCATGATCGCTTGTGCTCAGGCAAGGCCAAGTCTGGTGGGTGAATCAATTCGCCGCACCACTTGTGGGTAACTGCAAGTCAGGTCGGACGATGATGCGGCCATCGGCGGAAAACCTCCCCCAAGGTTGTAGGTTTCAGCCGCCCCCGCCTATGCTGCCCCGACAGCGAAACAGGGAGGAAGACAATGACAACCGAACCGGGCATTCGTCGGGCAGCGGGCAAATTCGTGCGCTTGCTGGCCGCTGGCGGGGCCATCGCCTGCCATGCCACCCTTGCCGCAGCGCAGGACGCGCCCGAGCGTGACGAATTCTTCTGGCTGGCCGAGATGAACAAGGCCACCACCATCATCAATTCGCAAGAGGGGCTGCTGGACCCCGAAATGACGCCCGGTATCGCCACAGCCCTTGCGCAGGTGATCGAGGATGGCAGCCAGCCCGGCGCGGATCGGCCCGCCACTGTCATCAGCTTCGAGCCGCTGCTGATTGAGGCCGGCAGCATCGACGTGACGCTGCTGCATGCGGGGCGCTCCAGTCAGGACATGCACGCGACCTATCGCGCCGCGATCCTGCGCGACAAGCTGCTGGAACTGGCCACGCAGCTGAACACCACCGCCACCACGCTGGTCGATCTGGCCGAACGCCATGCCGATACCATCGTGCCGAACTATACCAACGGTGTCGCGGCACAGCCCAACAGCTATGGCCATTACCTGCTGGGTCATGCGGCGGGGTTCGCGCGTGACGCGCAGCGCATCCGCGAAACCTATGCCCGGATCGACCGCAGCGCGATGGGCACCACCGTCCTGAACGGCACGACCTGGCCGCTGAACCGCGAACGGATGGCGGATTATCTGGGCTTTGCGGGGATCGTGGACAACGCCTATGACGCCTCGCAGATTTCCTCGATGGAACATCCGGTCGAGGTCGGCTCGATCATCACCTCGATCGCCCTGCACAGCGGGAATTTCGTCGAGGACGTGATGACCCAATACGCCCAGACCCGGCCCTGGATCCTGCTGGAGGAAGGCGGCGAGAATACCTATGTCTCCAGCGCGATGCCGCAAAAGCGCAATCCGGGGCTGCTGAACAACACCCGCAGCGATGCCTCGACGGCGGTGACGCTGGCGATGGGGCCGATCCTTCAGACGCACAACATCACCCCGGGCATGCCCGACCCCAAGGACGTCGCGCAGAACTCTGACATGGTGGATGCGGGCATCCGCACGCTGGACCGGCTGGACAGGGTGCTGAAGGCGCTGGTCATCAACCCTGAACGCGCGCTGGAAGAGCTGAACAGCGACTGGACCGCCTCGCAGGAACTGGCCGATCTGCTGATGCGCGAACATGGCCTGCCCTTCCGCGAGGGGCACCATTTCGCGTCCGAGATCGTCACCCATGCCCGCCAGAACAATCTTGGCCCGCTGGATTTCCCCTATGACGAGGCGCAGCGCATCTATGCCGAAACCGTCCGCGATACCGACCACCCGCAGGATCTGCCGATGACGGAAGAGGTGTTCCGGGCAACGCTCGACCCGGTCTCGATCATCGCCAACCGCGCCACGACCGGCGGCCCGCAGCCTGCGGAAATGCAGCGGATGATCGCCGCGGCCCGCGACGGGCTGGCACAGCAGGACGCATGGATCAGCGAACGGCGTGACCATATCGAGACCTCGCTGCAAAAGCTGGATCAGGATTTCGAGGCGCTGCTGAACGACAGTCCCGACGAAGCCGGATAAGGCCGGACGACCGGGCGGCGGCATCGTGACCGCCGCCCGCTTTGCCGCATCCCGGACTTGATGCTATGGTCGCGCCGGATGAATGCGACGGGATGCCATGCGCCAGACCAGAGAGGGAACCGAACAGACACGGCTGGCGCTGCTGGATGCCGCCGAGGCGCTGTTTTACGAAAAGGGCGCGGCCAGCACCTCGGTCATCGACATTTCCCGGACGGCGGGGCTGACGCGCGGGGCATTCTATCATCATTTCAAGGACAAGGCGGCGATCTTTCAGGTGATGATCGAACGCGCGCGCGCGGCGGAACGGACCCTGCCCGACACCGCCATGACCGAGGACGGCGATCCGCTGGCGATCCTGCGGGCCTTCTGCACCACCGTTTTCGAGGTCTTTGTCGAGGATCGCGTCCAGCAACGAGCCTTTGCCATCGTGATGCACCGGCGCGAGGCGCTTGGCGATCTGGAGCCGCTGGCCCAGGAACGCCGCGATGAGATCTGCCGGACCAGCCACAGCTATCAGCGGTTGCTGGAACAGGCGCAAAAGGCGGGCCGCCTGTCGCCGGGCTGGACCCCGCCGGTCGCCGCCGCCACGCTTTACAGCATGATGATGGGGCTGCTGGATCAATGGTTGCGGGCGCCCGAACGCTTTGACGCCCGCCGCGTCGGGCTGGCCTGTATCAATCAGTTGTTCGATTCATTCGAACGGTGCCCCGCCCCGCCGGACCGCTGAATTTGGGCCTTTGCATTATTCATACACCCCTGTATGAATGAACCGTAAAAGGAGACCGCCGTGCTGCCCGAGTGGAGAGATATCGCCGTATTCTTGGACGCCTCGCCTCGCGGGGACCGGATCGGGCAGCGCGCCGCACAGCTGGCCCGGCGGGGCAAGGCCCATCTGATCGGCATTCATGCCGTGCCACGCGAATTGCACCCCTCGGACGGCTATGCCCGTGGCCCGGCGATCAAGGGGATGCTGGACAGTCGCAGGCAGGCGGAAGAGGAAAAGGCCGCCACCGCGGGACGGCATTTCGCGCAGCTGACGCTGGATCACGCCATCAGTTCCGAATTCCGTGTCGTCTGGCATGGCGGTTCGACCGATGCGGCGGTGCTGCGCTCGTTGCATTCCGACCTGATCGTTTCCGCTCATCCCCGGCTGGAGGGGCTGCCCGCCGCATGGTCCGGCGAAAAGCTGCTGCTGGACACCGGCACGCCGGTCCTGCTGGTGCCCGACGCCTGGACGGGCGAGACCATCGGAAACCGGGTGGTGATCGCCTGGAACCGCAGTCGAGAGGCCCGCCGCGCAGTCAACGACGCCATGCCCTTCATCTGCGCGGCCAGTCAGGTCACGATCCTGATCGTGGACCGGGTCGGCTATGACGACGCGACCGAGGCCAATCCCGGCGCGAACCTGTTCGACCACCTGACGCGCCACGGCGCACGGGTCGATATCGCCGATATATCCTCGGACCGCACCCCCATCGCCCATGTCATCACCGACGAAGCCATCAGGCGCGGCGCGGATCTGCTGGTTCTGGGCGCCTATAGCCGCCCGCGCACGCAAGAGCTGATCTTTGGCGGCACCACCCGGACGCTGCTGTCCGATCCGCCGATCCCGTTTCTGATCTCTCGCTGACGACCCCCGACACGAAAGGATTTCACCTTGGCGCATCTGTCGATACTGGAGCTTGGCCGCGTCCGGCAGGGATCGAATCGCCGCACGGCGCTGGACGAGGCGCGGGCGCTGGCCCAACATGCCGAGGGCTGGAGCTATCGCCGCATCTGGGTGGCCGAACATCACAACATGGCGGGCGTCACCACGGCGGCAACCTCGCTGGTGATCCAGCATCTGGCGGCGGCCACCAGCACCATCCGGGTCGGCGCGGGCGGGATCATGCTGCCCAATCATGCGCCCTATATCATCGCCGAACAGTTCGGCACGCTGGAGACGCTGTATCCCGGCCGCATCGATCTGGGACTGGGCCGCGCGCCGGGCACCGATCAGCTGACCCTGCGCGCGCTGCGCCGCGATCCGGCCAGCGCCGAGCGGTTCCCGCAGGACGTGATGGAGCTGCAAGCCTATCTGGCCCCGGCCGAGCCCGGCCAGCGGATCGAGGCGGTGCCCGGCTCCGGCACGCAGGTTCCGCTGTGGATTCTGGGCTCCAGCCTGTTCGGGGCGCAACTGGCGGCGGAACTGGGGCTGCCCTATGGCTTTGCCTCGCATTTCGCGCCGCAGATGCTGGATCACGCGGTGGCGATCTATCGCGACAGGTTCAAGCCCTCTGCGCAGCTGGACCGGCCCTATGTGCTGGTCGGCGTGAACGCCATCGCCGCCGACAGCGATGACGAGGCGCGGTTTCTGGCAACCTCGCAGCAGATGTCGTTCACCGACATCTTCCGTGGCGGGCGCCGCCTGACGCAGCCGCCGATCGAGGATATCGACAGCTATTGGACGCCGCAGGAAAAGGCGCAGGTCGCGCAGATGCTGGGCGGCAGCGTGGTCGGCGGCCCCGAGACGGTCCGACGCGGCCTGCAGGATATGGCCACCCGCACCGGCGCGGACGAGCTGATGGTGGTGTCGGACATGTTCGATCCCGACAAGCGGTTGCGCTCGTTCCAGATCATCGCCGAGGTGGCGGGCGAGGCTGACTGAACCGGTCTGTCCGTCGATCTGCGCCAGCGCCGCCTGCCACACGGGTCCAGCAGCGCCGGTTGTCTGGTCGGCAAGGTCCGTGCCGGGTTCGATATGTGGTTATTCACCCGCTTTCAGCGCAACGGAATTGTCATCTTCATGTGACACCCGCCGCAACATGCTGTCATCGCGATGGACCCGCACCCGATCATGGACTAGCGTCCGACCCGGACCACCCGGCCCGGGCAGGTCAGAGGACACCGGAACCCATCTGTTCAAAGCCATGATAACCCATCAGCGCTATACCATCTTTTTCCTCATCGCCGTCGCCGCGATCCTGTCGGTTGCCGCGATTTTCCTGATCAGCCCGTGGTTCGCCATCGCGGCCCTTGTTCTGGTGCCGCTGACGGCGCTGGGGGTCTATGACCTTTGGCAGCCGCGCCACGCCATCCTGCGCAACTATCCCGTCATCGGCCATATCCGGTTCCTGCTGGAAAGCTTCCGCCCCGAGATCCGGCAATACATGATCGAGGGCGATCAGGACGAAGTGCCGTTCAGCCGTCAGGTCCGCGCCCTTGTCTATCAGCGCGCCAAGGGGGCCGAGGACAAGCGCCCCTTCGGCACCATCGAGAATGTCTATGCCTCGGGCTATTCATGGCTGACCCATTCGGCGACGCCGGTGCATCTGCCGGATTCCGATTTCCGGGTGCGGATCGGCGGGCCGGCCTGCCGCCAGCCCTATGGCGCCAGCCTCTATAATATCTCGGCCATGAGTTTTGGGGCGCTGTCGGGCAATGCCATCCTTGCGCTGAACAAGGGCGCGAAAAAGGGCGGGTTCGCCCATGATACCGGCGAGGGCGGCATCAGCCGCTATCATCGCGAAGGCGGCGGCGATCTGATCTATCAGGTGGCTTCGGGCTATTTCGGCTGCCGCAACGACGATGGCAGTTTCTCGCAAGAAAAATTCGCCCGCATCACCGCCGATCCGCAGATCAGGATGATCGAGATCAAGCTGAGCCAGGGCGCCAAGCCCGGTCATGGCGGGATGCTGCCCGCCTCGAAGATCTCGGCCGAGATCGCCGAGGCGCGGGGCATCCCGATGGGCATCGACTGCATCTCGCCGCCCGCGCACAGCACCTTTTCCACCCCTGTCGGGCTGATGGAATTCGTCGGCCAGTTGCGCGAATTGTCGGGCGGCAAGCCCATCGGCTTCAAGCTGTGCATCGGCCACAGGCGTGAATTCCTCAGCATCGTCAAGGCCATGCTGAAAACTGGCATCCTGCCCGACTTCGTCGTCATCGACGGGGCGGAGGGCGGCACCGGCGCCGCCCCGGTCGAGTTCGCCAACCGCGTCGGCATGCCGATGCTGGAAGGGCTGACCTTCGTCCATAACGCCCTGCGCGGCGCGGGCCTGCGCGACCAGATCCGGCTGGGCGCGGCGGGCAAGATCATCTCGGCCTATGACATCGCGCGGGCCTTTGCGCTGGGGGCCGACTGGTGCAATTCGGGACGCGGTTTCATGTTCGCCATCGGCTGCATTCAGGCGCAGTCCTGCCACACCAACAAATGCCCCGTGGGCATAGCCACGCAGGACCCGCTGCGGCAAAAGGCGCTGGAGGTGGGCGACAAAAGCGACCGCGTGGCGCGGTTCCACCGCAACACCATGCACGCGCTGGCCGAGATCGCCGGCGCGGCGGGCCTGACCGATCCGCGCGACTTCATGCCATATCACTTCATGTTCCGGCAAAAGGACAACGTGTTTCTGGACGGCAACGAGGTCTATCCCTATCTGCCCAACGGCTTTCTGCTGGCGGATGAGGAATATCCCGAGCTGGCCGACTGGTATGATCGCTGGGAACGCGCCACCGCCGAAAGCTTCGCCCCGCCCGAGATCCCCTTCGGCCCCTTCGCCTCGCGCCGCAAACAGCCTCAGCCGCGGATCGGGCTGGTCCGGTCCTGACGCCGCTCAGCCAAGGGTCGCGACCAGCCGTTCCAGCATGGCATCGCATTGCGCCAGTTGCGCCCGGCTGACATATTCGTCCGGCTTGTGGCCCTGATCCATGAAGCCGGGGCCGCAGATCGCGGTGGACATGCCCAGCCCGTGCTGAAACAGCCCGCCCTCGGTGCCGAAGGCCACCTTGATCGTGGCCGCATTGTCGCCGGTGATCCGGCGCAGGAATTGCACGGCGGCGGAATCCTCGGGGGTATGCAGGCCGGGATAGCCCGAGACGGTCGAAATCCCGATCGCGGCTTCGGGAAATTGCTGCCGGTGCGGCGCGACCAATGCCTCGGCATCCGCGCGGATCAGGTCGAGCATGCGGTCGGGGTCGTCCCCGGCGATATTGCGGATTTCGAAGTCGATCTCGCAGCGGTTGGGCACGATGTTCAGCGCCGTGCCGCCCTGCATGATGCCCGCATGGATCGTCGTATAGGGAATGTCATAGACCTCGTCGCGCGCCCCCGTCCGGGTCAGTTCCTGCTGTCGCGCCTGAAGGCGACCTATCAGCGCCGCGCCCAGATGCAGGGCGTTCAGCGCGTTGGGGGCCAGCGCGGAATGACCCTCGCGTCCGGTGCAGCAGGCGCGATATCCGGTCTTGCCCTTGTGCCCCGAGGCGATTCTCATGCCCGTCGGCTCGCCGATGATGCACAGGGCGGGGCGTTCGGGTCGCGCGGCCAGCGCCTCGATCATGCCGCGAACGCCGATGCAGCCGATTTCCTCGTCATAGGAAAAGGCCAGATGCAGCGGCACCGTCAGATCGCCCTTCGCGGCCAGCATCCCGGCGCGGATGGCCGAGGCCACAAAGCCCTTCATATCCGCCGTGCCGCGGCCAAAAAGATTGCCGTCCCGCTCAATCAGCGCGAAAGGGTCGGAGGTCCAGTTCTGGCCGGTGACCGGCACCACATCGGTATGACCCGACAGCACCACGCCCCCTGCCCGGTCCGGCCCGATGGTCACCCACAGGTTGGCCCGCGATCCGTCCTCATGCGCGAAACGTTCGATCTTCGCCCCGGTCGGTGCCAGCAGGCCCTCGATATAATCCAGCAGTTCAAGGTTCGACTGCCGGGAAACGGTCTGAAACCCGATCAGCCGGTCCAGAATGTCGATGGTCGAGGGGATCATGCGCGCCTCCTTGCACTGCAGCGACCATTCGTCCGCCAGACCCGGCGCGGAATCAAGGCGGGGCGCCTTAGGAATTGCCTAACCAGTGCAACATCATAACGTAATATCCGGTTTCCAGGTGCTGGATTAGACCGATGGTCAGGACGCTGTCTTCCGCCCGCCGGAAGCCAACAAAGGACGGGAACATGTCGGTCGAAACCATTGATACGCTGATCATCGGCGCCGGTCAGGCGGGCCTTGCCATGAGCGAGCATCTGACGAAAGACGGCGTGCCCCATATCGTGCTGGAGCGCGCCCGGATCGCGGAACGCTGGCGCTCGGTCCGCTGGGATTCGCTGGTGGCCAACGGTCCCGCATGGCATGACCGCTTTCCCGGCATGGGCTTTGACGAGGTCGATCCGGCCATCCGCCCCGATGATTTCGCTCCCAAGGAGGTGGTGGCGGATTACATGGAGGCCTATGCCCGCAAGTTCAGGATGCCCGTGCGCACCGGCGTCGAGGTGCGGCGGCTGGAGCGGTTGCAGGGCCGTGCCGGTTTCCGCACGGAGACCTCGGCCGGGGTGATCGAGGCGCAGCGGATCGTCGCCGCCACCGGGCCGTTCCAGAAGCCCGTCATCCCCCCGGTCATTCCCCGTGACGCGGGCGTGACGCAGATCCATTCCGCCGATTACCGCAACCCCGCGCAACTGCCCGATGGCGGGGTGCTGATCGTGGGTGCGGGGTCGTCGGGCGTCCAGATCGCCGATGAATTGCGCCATGCGGGGCGCAGGGTCTGGCTGTCGGTGGGCCCGCATGACCGGCCTCCGCGTGCCTATCGCGGGCGGGATTTCTGCTGGTGGCTGGGGGTGCTGGGGCAATGGGACCTGTCGGCGCCCGCGCCGGGGACGGAACATGTAACCATCGCCGTCAGCGGCGCGCATGGGGGCGAGACCATCGATTTCCGCCGCCTTGCGCAAGAGGGAATGATCCTGCTGGGCCGGACCGAGACATGGCGGAATGGCAGGCTGGGCTTCGCCGGTGATCTGGTGGCCAATCTGGACAATGGGGATGCCAATCACGACCGCCTGCTGGATCAGGCCGACGATTATGTCGCGCGCAACGGCCTCGACCTGCCCCCAGACCCGCAGGCGCGGCGCAGATATCCCGATGCCGATTGCATCACGAACCCGATCCGCGAACTGGACCTTGCGCAGGCGGGCATTTCCACCGTCATCTGGGCCACCGGCTTTGCGGTGGATTACAGCTGGATGAAACTGGACGCTTTCGACGCTTCGGGCCGCCCGGTCCATCAGCGCGGCGTCTCGACCGAGCCGGGGGTCTATTTTCTCGGCCTGCCCTGGCAATCGCGCCGGGGTTCCAGCTTCATCTGGGGCGTCTGGCACGATGCCCGCCACATTGCCGAGCAGATCGGCATCCAGCGCAAATATCTGGACTATCATCACCAGAACGCGCCGCAGACCGAACCCGCCTGACCACTGACCCCAAGGAAGACCAGCATGGCCCATACCCGCATCCGCAAGTTCAACACCAGCGACACCTATCCCGAGCAGAACCTGAACAATGACCTTTGTCAGGCGGTGGTGACGCAGGGGGGGCGCATCGTCTGGCTGCGCGGCCAGTGCCCGCAGAACCTCGACGACGCAAGGAACATCGACAGCCACGATCCGGTCGCGCAGACCCACAAGGTGATGCAGAATATCCGCCAGCTGATCGAAGAGGCCGGGGGCAGCATGGAACATCTGGTCAAGGTGGTGGTCTATATCACCGATGTCCGCCACCGAGAGGCGATCTATCGCACCATGGGCGAATATATCCAGGGGGTGCATCCGGTCTCGACCGGGCTTGTCGTCTCGGCGCTGGCCCGACCGGAATGGCTGGTCGAAATCGACGGCACCGCCGTTATCCCGGATTAAGCCATGACCTTTTCCCTTGTCGCCCGCTGTCCCGATACCGGCATGTTCGGCATCGCCATCTCATCCTCATCGCCCGCCGTGGCCGCGCGCTGCGCCTATGCCCGCGCGGGCGTGGGGGCCGTTGCCTCGCAGAACGTGACCGACCCGACGCTTGGGCCGCTGACGCTGGATCTGATGCAGGGCGGGCTTACCGCCCCCGAAGCGATTGCCGAGATCGCCAAACGCGGGCGCTTCATCGAATACCGTCAGGTGCTGGCGGTGGATCGCAACGGTCGGGCGGCGATCCATTCCGGGCCGAACTCGCTTGGCATCTGGACGCAGGCGCAGGGCGAAAACGTGGCCTCGGGCGGCAACCTGCTGGCCAATGAGGGCGTGCCGCAGGCCATCGTGGATGGCTATCTGGCCTCGGGCGGCCATATCGGCGACCGGCTGATCGCGGCAATGCGCGCCGGCCTGGCGGCTGGCGGAGAGGCCGGCCCGATCCATTCGGCGGGCATGATGGTCGTGGACAAGGTCAGCTGGCCCGTGGCCGATCTGCGCTGCGACTGGACCGAGGATTGCCCGATCGAGGCCATCGCCACCGCATGGCAGGTCTATAAACCGCAGCTCGACGCCTATATCCAGCGCGCGCTGGATCCGCGCGCCGCGCCCTCTTACGGCGTGCCCGGCGACGAATGACCCGACCCGCCCGCCGCCTTGTCTGGTGGCGGCCTTTCGCATAATCTTCGCGCCTGCGCCCGGCATATATACCGCCGCTGCGCAGCCCCTTGGCGATGCGAAAGACCTGACATCATGCCCATCCGCTATACCCTGCGGCAATTGGAATATCTGGTGGCGGTGGGCGAGGCAGGCAGCATCGTGGCCGCCGCCCAGCAGGTCAATGTCTCACCGCCCTCGATCTCGGCAGGCGTGTCGCATCTTGAAGAGGAACTGGGCATCCAGCTGTTCGTCCGCCATCATGCGCAGGGCCTGACGCCGACGCTGGCCGGGCGCAAATTGCTGGATCATGCGCAGATGGTGCTGCGACAGGCGGCCGTCCTGCGCGACCTTGCGGGCGAGCTGTCAGGCTCGATCCGCGGCCCGCTGGCCATCGGCGGTCTCAGCACCTTCGCGCAGGTGGTGCTGCCCGGTCTCAGGCGCAGCTTCGTCGATATCCACCCCGAGGTGCGGATATCCCAGATCGAAGCCGACCAGCCCGAACTGTTCAGCCTGCTGCGGCAGGCCAAGATCGACGTGGCGCTGACCTATGATCTGGACCTGCCAAGCGACCTGAAATTCTTTCCCATGCTGGAACTGCCGCCGCTGGTCGCCATCAGCGAGGATCACCCGCTGGGACATCTGGCCGAGGTCTCGGTGCAGGAACTGGCGCCGCATCCGATGGTGCTGCTGGACCTGCCGCTCAGCGCCGATTACTTCCTGTCCTTCTACGCCAAAGAGGATCTGCGCCCCAATATCGCCGAGCGGACCCGCGACATGGCGGTCATGCGCAGCCTTGTCGCCAACGGCTTCGGCTATTCCATCGTCAATATCCGCCCGCTGAACGACCTTGCCCCGGATGGCCGCCCGCTGCGCTTCATCCGGCTGACCGGCAATCCGCGCCCGATGCGGATGGGCATGCTGATGAGCACCGCGGTCGAGCGCAGCCAGCTGCACAAGACCTTCCTCAACAGCGCCGACAGCTGGATCAAGGAACACAGCGCCCGCCTCTCCGGCGCCCCCGGCGCAGTCTGACCCCTCCCTTCTCCTCGCACTCCTGAAAAATACCTTCTGGGGGTCCGGGGGGCGAAGCGCCCCCGGCGATCGCGGGACGCAATCCACCCCCTCCATTTGACAGTACACAAGGCGGCCAGTGCAACGAAGCCCTGACCCCATCCCTTTACTGCGCCAGCCAGGTATTGAATCGCTCGGCGATCTCCATCTCGTGATCGACCCAGAACTCATAGGACGATTGCAGCGAGTTCCTCAGATTGTCCTCATTCGTCGGCAGATGCGGCGTCATCTCGGTTTCTTCATCCTCGAACAGCCCGACCAGCGGGATCGAGGATCTGCGCGCCGGGCCATAGCTGATCCATTTCGTCTGATTGGCCAGCCGCTCGGTCCCGGTGGCGAATTTGATATATTCCAGCGCGTCCTCCAGATTGGGCGCGCCACGGGGAATGGCGAACAGTTCGTATTCCAGAACCTGTCCGTCCCAGACGATCTCGAAGGGCTTGTTCTCGGCCACCATCGCCGCGAACAGCCGCCCGTTATAGGCGGTGGTCATCGCAACCTCGCCATCGGCCAGCAGTTGCGGCGGCTGCGCCCCGGCCTCCCACCAGGTGATCTGCGACTTGATCGTGTCCAGCTTGGCAAAGGCCCGATCCACGCCCTCATCGGTCGCCAGGGTCTCGTAAACCTCTTCGGGAGGCACACCGTCGGCCATCAGGGCCAGCTCCAGATTGATCTTCGGCCCGCGACGCAGGCCACGCTTGCCCGGGAAGGCGTCGGTGTCAAAGAAATCGCCAAGGGTCGAGGGCTTCTCGTCGGGGAATTTCGTCGTGTCAAAGCCATAGACCGTCGAAAACACCATCGAGGCGACGGCACAATCGGTCAGCGCCCCGGGCAGGAAATCCTCGGTCGCGGGGGTGCCGTCGGGGGCGGCGGGCAGAATGGCCGGGTCGATCTCTTCCAGCGCGCCCTCGTCGCACAGGCGCACGGCGTCGGTATATTCCAGATCGGCCACGTCGATTGTGACATTGCCCGCCTCGACCATGGACTTGATCGAGGCGGCGGGGTTGTCGGCGGCCATCATGTTGATGGCGATGCCGGTTTCGGCGGTGAATGGCTTGTTATAGGCCTCGACCTGACTGCGTTCATAGGCGCCGCCCCAGCTCATCACCGTCAGGTCGGCATGCGCCGGAAGGGCCAGCGCACACAGCGCCGTCGCCGGGATCATCAGTTGCTTCATTATCATAGCTCCCTGTTTGTGTGTTCTGGTTTTTTTAATGCATCGCGGCGTGGCCATGCCTTGCGCTAACCCGGATCATCCCAACCCGCGGCTTCAGGTAAATTAAAGATTTCCGCCGCCTTGCTTCGGCCCATCCTAAGCCCCGCATCCGGTTTTCGCCGGCTGCCCACGACGGATGCCGCCAGCGGTGCAAAATGCCCGCAGCGTGACCAGAGTCGAACAGGTTGTGTGAAAGGTCAGCCGATCAGGCGGCCGGTATCACTCGGCCGCCAGCGGAAAGCTGCGCTCAAAGCCGGCGGTGCGCTCGGCGATATATTGCATGAAATCATAGATAGGGCGTTCCAGATAGGACAGATGCCCTGCCCGCGCCGCATCCGCGTTCAGGCCCCGGAACACCTTTTCAGTGCATCCGCGATCCTCGGCATTCACCTCGTCCAGCAGGGTCTTGAGCGAGGCCACATATTCTTCGGCGCGCGGATCGGCCATGAATTCGGGCGACAGCCCGCCGCCGAACACCATCGAGACCTGCCCGGTGCCCTTGGGATGCAGCGACAGATACCAGAAATAGCCCGGCGTCAGCGTGATCAGATGGCTGGGATAAAGCGTGATCAGCGCCGTGGTCTTGCGCCAGTCGCCGGTCAGCCGGGTGTTGTCGGGATGGGCATTGCCGATGGCCAGCGACGCCTCTTTGGTGATCCAGTGATAGTTGAAGGCGCGCAGGCCCGGCGGGCAATCCATTTCCTCCAGTCGGGAATGACCGCCCACCGTCGCCGCATGACACACCGGCAGATGATAGCTTTCCATGAAATTCTCGGCGAGCACCTTCCAGTTCGTGTCCCAGACATGGGTTTCACGAAAGCACTCGACATAGTTTTCCATCTGATAGGGCGCGATCATCCTCTGCAACTCGCCCAGTGCCGAGGCGACGCTGGGGCGGTCCTTGTCCAGCGTGATATAGATCCAGCCCAGCCACTTTTCGCAGCGGATCTGCGGCAAGGCATAGTTTTCCTTGCAGAAACCGGTGGTCCTGGTCATGAACGGCGCGCCGCGCAACCGGCCTTCAAGGTCATAGGTCCAGGCGTGATAGGGGCAGACCAGCAGCCGCTTGTTGCCGGTGCCCTCGACAATGGTGGACATGCGGTGCAGGCAGACATTGGAAAAGGCGCGCAACTGCCCTGACTTGTCGCGGATCACCACAACCGGCTGGCCCGCAAGATCATATGTCAGATAATCCCCGGGATTTGCCAGACCCTCCGCCCGGCCCACGCAGACCCATTCCTTCGCAAAGATCGTCTCCAGTTCCCGTTCAAGAAATTCGGCACTGGTATAGACCGAGGGCGGCATCCCGCGCGCATCCTCCATCGGGCGGGTGGCGGCTTGCAGCAGTTCGGCAACGGGCTGGGTCGATGACATGAGTGACTCCTGTATCCTGGCGATGGGAGGCGAACCCCGCTTGGCCCCCGCAGTCCTGTCCGACTCGGGCGGTCGTCTGAATTTCAGCTTGAACTCTTTTCGGAAAATATGAAAACTTAATTATCCTCGATAAAAGAAAGGATGAATATGGTTCGATTCACGCTGCGCCAATGCGCCTATTTCCGGGCGGTCGCGCAGCAGGGCGGCATCGCGCAGGCGGCGCGGGTGCTGAATATCTCGCAACCCTCGGTGGCGCAGGCGATCGACAAGCTGGAGGCCATCACCGGGCTGGTGCTGTTCGAGCGGCATCACGCGCGGGGTCTGACCCTGACACTGCAAGGGCGGCTGTTTCTGGAACATGTCAGCCGTCTGGACGACATGGCCCATCAAGTGGAACGCGAAGCCGCGGCGCTGGCATCCGAAACGGCCGGGGAAATCCGTCTGGGGGTTTTCCTGACCCTGTCGCCCTTCTACGCCGCCGGGTTGATCCGTTCCTTCACCGATATGGCCGAACAGGTGACCGTCCGCCAGCAGGAAATGTCGCTGGCGCAACTGACGGATGCGTTGCGCGACGGCAGCATCGACTTTGCCCTGACCTATGATTACGGCGCCAAGGCCGACGATCTGGTGTTCCGGGAACTTGCCGCGCTGAAACCGATGACCGTGGTTGCCCGCGATCATCCCCTTGCCGCGCGTGGCCGGGTTGATCTGGCCGAACTGGCGGATCATCCCTATGTGATGTTCGACGCCCCCGGCAGCCGCAGCTATTTCGAGGGGTTGCTGGCCCGGGGAGGGATAGATCCGCCCATCGCCTATGCCTCATCCTCGATCGAGGCAGTGCGCAGCGCGGTGGCCGCAGGCTTTGGCTTTACGCTGCTGGTGATGCGCCCGCCCTTTGCCGTGACCTATGGCGGCGGCGAGGTCGCGACGCTGGAGATCGAAAACGACATGCCGCCTTTGCGCGTCGTTCTGGCCTCGCGCTGGGACGGCCATACCGGTCGGATCGCGCAGCGTTTTGCAGAACATGCGGTGGCGTGGTTCGCCGCGCGGCACGGCTGAGACGCGCTCAGCGTATCAGGGTTTTCAGGTCGGTTTCCGCATCGGCGACAAGGGCGGGATCGGCGCTTTTGCCCGCCTCGATCAGCCGTTTGCCGACCATATAGGCGCGCGGATCGTTCATCGCATCGACCGCCAGCAATTGCGGGCCCGCGTAATACCACACGCTCATCGCACCATTGGCTCCGGGGCGGACCACGACATGATCGTACCCGCTGTTCAGCCCGGCGATCTGCAATTTGCAGTCATATTGATCGGACCAGAACCACGGCTTCGGAATATAATCCCGGTCCGCCCCAAGGATGTTGCCGGCGACCAGTTCGGCCTGATCGATGGCATGGCCGACCGATTCCAGCCGCAGCTGCGCACCATTCAGCGGGAACGACGCGCAATCCCCCGCCGCCCAGATATGGGGAACCGAGGTCCGGCCCTTCGCATCGGTGCGGATGCCATTGTCCAGCGCCGCACCCGCCATCTGCGCCAGATCGGTGGCGGGCAGGATGCCGACCCCGGTGACGACGAAATCGGCGGGCAGTTCGCGCCCGTCCTGCAACCGCACTGCCGTCACCCGGCCCTGCCCCAGCAGCCGCTCCAACGCGCTGTTTTCAAGGATCTGCACCCCGCGTTCGACGTGCAACTGGCGGAAATAGCCCGAGGTTTCCGGTGCCGCGACACGTTGCAGGATACGCGGGGCCATCTCGACGACCGAGACATCCAGCCCCAGTTTGCGCCCGACCGCTGCGGCCTCCAGCCCGATATAGCCGCCACCGATGACGACCAGACGGCGGCCGGGGGCAAACTCGGCGCGCATGGCGTCGATATCGGCCAGCGTCCGCACGGTATAGACGCCCTCCAGATCACCGCCGATCGTGGCGGGCAGACGGCGTGGAACCGAACCGGTGGTCAGCACCAGCTCATCATAATGCAGAACCTCGTCGCCGGCAGTGACCGTCCGTTGGTCGGGGTCGATGGCGGTGACGGGGCTGCCCAGTTTCAGCGTGATGCGCTGTTCGGCCCAATATTCGGCGGAACGCAGCCACAGCCGGTCCTCGTCCAGTTCCCCCAGCAGATAGGCCTTGGACAGCGGCGGGCGCTGATAGGGCAGCGCATCCTCTGCTCCGATCAGGGTGATCTCGCCTTCGAACCCCGATGAACGCAGTTTGGCAACCAATGCGGCACCGGCCTGACCCGCGCCAATCACGACGATATGCGGCATGTATTCCCCTTCAGCCCACCGATCGGCAAGACGCCTTCGCGCGCCTGCGAAATTTTCGGCAGAATGAAGGGTCGGGGCGCGGATGACCACCAGATTTTAGCGACGCATTGCTTCGTTTTATCCGAAGGCCCGCGTCGGAATCTGCCGGATGGCGTCGCCGATTTCAGGGAACCGAAGCGTTCGGTCCGCATTGGGTTGGCAGCAAGGAAGGCAGGCACTGGATGGTTGACCATGTCGGATGACATCCTGACCCATGTAAGGGCCTTGCGTGCCTATGCCCGCTCGCTTTGCGGCGCGGCGGGCGATGCCGAGGATCTGGTGCAGGACACGCTGTTGCGGGCCATCGAGAGGGCCGACAGCTATCAGCCCGGCACCAATATGCGCGCCTGGCTGTTCACGATCATGCGCAACAAGTTCTATACCGATGTGAAGAAATCCGCCCGCGAACGCACCGGCAGCAGCGATTGCGCGTCCCTGCAGCCCTCGGTTCCGCCTGCGCAGGAATGGCATCTGCGGCAGCGTGAATTATGCACCGCGCTGGAGGCGATGCCGGTCCATTACCGCGAAACGATCATTCTGGTGGCGGTGATCGGCGAAAGCTATCTGGACGCGGCGCAGATCCTTGAATGCGACATCGGCACGATCAAAAGCCGGGTCAACCGCGCCAGACATATCCTGCGACGCGCGCTGGAACCTGAACATCACGGCTGACGGCGTTCACTTCGCGCGCGACTTGCGGCTTTCCTCCAGCGCGGCCTCAAGCTGGCGGGCCAGTTCGCGAAGGCGCGGCGAGATCGGTTCGGCATCCACCTGCGCCAGCAGCTCCGACAAGGCGGCGTCCAGCTTTGGATCCAGCTCCGGATCGTCATTCGTTTCGCGGGTCATTCACAGCTCCAGATGCGCCTTCTCCTCTTGCCTTATGTTAAGCCAATCGGGCTGTGCAAGGGGCGGTCCGTCAATTTCATCCTTCGTTGCTGCCGAAGGTCTGGACGGATACCCGGCGTCCGACAACATGGCATTGCCGCGATTGTTCCCGAAGATCTTACGGTGTCCGCGGTGATGAGGGCGATGTGTGGCCTGCCTGTGCCTGACCGGTCCAGATCGCGGGGGCCATGCCGCGCAGCGCATTGCCGACCCACAGGCGGACATCGGGCAGATCGGTGGCGGGCAGGGTTTCCTCGACACACAGGCCACGCCCCAGCATGTCGGCGCGCAGCACGCCCGGCAAAAGGCCGGATGACAGCGGCGGCGTGCGCAGTCCCTTCCCCCGGTCGAAGAAGATCGTCGTGATCGTGCCGTCGCAAACCTCGCCGCGTTCATTGATCAGCACCAACTCGTTCAGCCCGGCGGGGATGTCGCGCCGGGCGGCGTCATAGGCGGGACGGCGCGTGGATTTCACCCGCAGCCACGGATCAGCCGATTGCAGCCGCTGCGCGGCCAGCCCCAGCCGCCAGCACGCGATTGGCGCGGGAACCGGGGCCTGCCCGACGGTGATCGCGCCGTCGCGATCCAGCAGAAGCCGCAAGCAGACGGGCTGCCCGGCGGGGCCGGTCAGTGCGGCGCGCGCCGCAACCGGGTCAAGCGTCCAGCCCAGCCGGTTCGCGCCATTCGCCAGCCGCGCCAGATGCCGGTCGATCAGCGGGCAGGCGCAACCGTCCCACAGCGCGGTTTCGATCAGCCTCAGTTCGGGGTCGTCAATGGCTGGATAAAGCGGGCTTTCCACAGGGCCTCCTCCCATTCGCTGTCGGCGGTCGAATCGGTGACGATGCCGCCACCCACATTCAGCATGACCCGATCGCCCTCGATCGTCATGGTCCGGATTGCGACCGAAAAGGCCGCCGCCCCATCCGGGGCCATCCAGCCGATCGCACCACAATAGACACCGCGCGGGAAGGGCTCCAGTTCGTGAATGATCTCCATCGCCCGGATCTTGGGCGCTCCGGTGATCGAGCCGCAGGGAAACAGCGCCGGCATCAGCGTCGAAAGATCGGCGGGCGCAGCCAGTTCGGCGGTGATCCGCGAGGTCATCTGATGCACGGTGGCAAAGCTTTCGACGCTGAACAGTTCCGGCACGCGCACGCTGCCCACCCGCGCCAGAACCGAGATGTCATTGCGCAGCAGATCGACGATCATCAGGTTTTCGGCCCGGTCCTTTTCTGATGCGGCCAGTGCGGCGGCCAGCGCGGCATCCTTGCCGGGATCGGCGGCGCGCGGTGCGGTTCCCTTCATCGGCCGGGCTTCGATGCCGCCATCCGCCGTCAGGCTGAAAAACAGCTCTGGCGAGCGCGAGATCACCACCGGCCCCGCGCCCATATCGGCATAAGCGGAATATCCCACCGGTTGCAGCCGCGACAGCGCCGCCGCCAGATCGGCGGGCGTGCCTTGCAGCAGCCGGGTCTCGATGGGAAAGGTCAGGTTGACCTGATAGCAGTCCCCGGCGGCGATGTAATCCTGCACCCGCCCGAACACATCCTGATAATCCCGTTTCGATATCAGCGGCGTCAGGTCGGAAAGCATGACCCGGCCCCCCGGCCCCGCATCCGACGGCAGGGGCGCGTCATAGGCCCCCAGCACCAGCAGCGGCCTGCCGGATGCCGACAGCAGCGGCGCCAGCCGGGGCTCGAAGGCCAGCCCGGCTTCATAGGCGATCCATCCGGCGATCCAGTTCCCCCGCCGCCGCAGGGCATCGGCGCGCTGCAAGGCCGGGCGAACCCCGGCGGCATCATCGGCCACGATCAGTTCCCGCGCCTGATCGAATCGGACTGTCTGGCCACCGGGTCCGAAATCGCAAATGATCATGCTCACCCCTATCGCCTTACGCCCGGCCCGACGGACAGAACCGGGCGGAGTGTTAGCCCATTCAGAGACCTGTCGCCAGCGCCGCCGCTGACCGGGCCTGCTTTCGTCCCGCACACCCCCGGATCGTCGGAAAGCTGATTGCCGATGTCGAATCCCTGCCGCACGGATTCGCCCGCACCCGACAGGATGCGGGACAGCAGGCCGGAACGCACCGCCCCGGAAAGGTCTTTGACGGAGTTACGAGAATGCTGAAAGAACGGATTGCGGGTTTGCTTGGCCAGCGCCAACCCGGCCATTCCCTGCCCCGCGACTTCTATGTCGACGACGACATCTTCCGCGCCGACATGCAGGCGGTGTTCGAAACCGACTGGATCTTCGCCTGCAGCACCGTCGAGATCCCCCGCCCCGGCGATTACCTGACGCTGAAGGTCGGCGACAATCCCATCGTCGTGCTGCGCAACCGGGACGGAGAGATCGCGGCGTTTCACAACAGTTGCCGCCATCGCGGCTCGATGATCTGCCAGAAGGAAAGGGGCCGGGCGAACCGTCTGGTCTGCCCCTATCACCAATGGGTCTACGAGCTGGACGGCAGCCTGATCAATGCCCGCCAGATGCCCGACGATTTCGACAAGACGGCCCACAGCCTCGCCCCGGTCCATGTCGAGGTGATCTGCGGCATGGTCTATATCTGCCTTGCCGACGAACCGCCCTCGCTGGCGCGGTTCCGCGCCGGGGTCACGCCCTATATCGCCCCGCATATGCCCGACCGCACCAAACTCGCCTTCACCTCGACCATCGTCGAGGAGGCGAACTGGAAGCTGGTAATCGAGAACAACCGCGAATGCTATCACTGCGCGGGCAACCATCCCGAGCTGCTGGTGACGCTGGTCGAATTCGCCCTGCCCGACGATCCGCTGGTCAAGGCGCAGTTTCAGGGGTTGATGGAGCGTTCGGCCACCCGCTGGGACGGGCTGGGCCTGCCCCACAAGCCCGCCGAGGGCGGCAATGAGTTCCGCTGCATCCGCCTGCCCTTCAACGAGAACTGCCTGTCCTTCACCTTGGACGGCCAGCCCGCCTGCAACAAGCTTCTGGCCGATTTCACCGAGCCCGACCTGGGCTCGGTCCGCATGTTCCGTGTGCCGAACAACTGGAACCACTTCCTGTCCGACCACATCCTGCAATTCCGGGTCCTGCCGCTGTCGGCGAACCGCACCGAGGTGCGCACGACATGGCTGGTCCACGAGGATGCGGTCGAGGGCGTGGATTACGACCTGCAACGCCTGACCGAGGTCTGGCTGGCCACCAATGACGAGGATCGCGTGCTGGCCGAAAACAACCATCGCGGCATCCTTTCGCGCGCCTACCGGCCCGGACCCTATGCGCCTTCGGAATTCATGCTGAGCAACTTTTCGGAATGGTATGCGGGCAAGATGGCTTATTTCACCGGCGGCCCGCAGGCGCGGCTCGCGGCGGAGTAAGGCGCATGGACATGCAAGCCCCTCCGGCGGCCCTGCTGTCGCTGTCCTGCATCGCCGTCCGCGACGAGACGCCCACCGTCAAGACCTTCCGCCTGCGCGCGGACAGCGGCCCGGTGGGCTTCACCCCCGGTCAGGCGCTGGTCCTGAAGGTGCCCCTACCGGGCGGCCCGGTCTGGCGCAGCTTCACCATCTCGGGCGGGGCCGGGGGCGATCTGGAGCTGACGATCAAGGCGCAGGCACCGGGCGGCGCGACCCGCTGGCTGCATGAGAACCTGCGCGATGGTGACAGCATCGAGGCCCGCCCCCCACGCGGCGCCTTCACGCTGGGGCTGCGCAGCAATGACCGGCTGGCCTTCGTTTCGGGCGGCTCGGGCGCCACCCCGATGATGGCGATCCTGCGGCATCTGGCGGACACCGAGCCCGAGACCGATCTGGCATGGTTTCACGCCGCCCGCGATCCGGCCGAGGTGCTCTTTGCCCGCGAACTGGCCGAGATACAGTCCCGCATGCCCAACCTGACGGTGGCGATCAGCGTCAGCCGCGCCGCGCCGGGCTGGTTCGGCTATCGCGGCCGCGTCAGCCGGGGGCGGCTGGCGACCGCCATCCCCGATCTGGGCCGGCGCGAGGTGTTCTGCTGCGGCCCGCAGGGCTTCATGCAGGAGGTCCGGCTGATCCATGCCGCCGAGGGCGGCGCGCTGGCGCAGTTCCACACCGAAAGCTTCGGCGGCGCGGCCCCCGCCGCCGCGCCCATGGCCGAAGCCGCGTCGGAGGACCCCGGTTTCGGCCTGACCGTGAACGGCCGCGCCATCGGCATCCGCCCCGACGAGACGCTGCTGCAGGCCAGCCTGCGCCAGGGCGTCATCATCCCCTGCGGCTGCGGCGAGGGCATGTGCGGCACCTGCATGGTGCAACTGGTCTCGGGCCAAGTGGACAGCCGGCCGAATGGCGGGCTGACGCCGGAAGAGGCGGCCGAGGGCTATGTGCTGGCCTGCTCGACCCGGGCGGCGTCGGATGTCGAGATCAGGCTGGCCTGACCCCTCGGGTCGGGTCGGATTTCTTTCCCTTCGGGTCGAAAACCTGCTGCCGGCCCGGCGGGCTTTACACCAAGGATGACCCTGCCGCGATGCAGTCACCAGAGGACGCAAGATGACCACAGACCCCCGATCCGTCGCAGGCAAGCGCCTTGAGATCGCGGAGCGGACCCAGATCCTGATCGTGGGCGCCGGCCCCGCCGGGATCGCCGCCGCCCGCCGCGCCCATGAGGGCGGCGCGCAGGTGATGCTGGTCGACGAACATCCCGTGCCCTTCGAGGTGATGGGCGAAAGCGTCCCGCAGATCTGGGGCGGCCGGATGGGCGGCGCGGTCCGCAACCGCAACGCGATGACCGAACGGATGCTGGAGGCGCGGCCCGATCTGGTCGAACTGTTCGATCTGGGCGTCGACATCCGCCTTGGCAACGCCTGCTGGGGGCTGTTCGCCAACCAGCCCAACCTGGGCTGGATGCCCGGTCTGGTCGCCGGGCTGGTGGACGAGGAACAGGGCAGCCACCTGGTTGGCTTCGATCAGGCCATCGTGGCGACCGGGCGGCGCGACATGGGGCTGGCCTTTCCCGGCTGGGACCTGCCCGGCGTGCTGGGTGCCGGTGCCGCGCTGGTGCTGGCGCGGCTCTATGATGCGCTGGACAGCCGCCACGCGGTCATGCTGGGCTCGACCCCCGAGGCGCTGCTGGCGGCGCTGGACCTGATCGCGGCGGGCGTCACCATCGCCGCCGTGGTCGAACAGGCCGAGGCCGCCGCCGCGCCCGAGGATCTGGTCGCGCGTATCCGCGCCGCCGGGGTCGAGATCGTCACCGGCGAGGCGCCGCGCGGCGTCACCTCGGACGCGGATGGCGTCACCGGGCTGATGCTGCGCAACCGCTCCATCCCTTGCGATTCCGTGCTGCTGGGCGTGGGCGCGGTGCCGATGATCGACCTGCTCCACGCCGCCGGCGCGCGCTGCGCCTTCGACAATGATCGCGGCGGCTTCGTGCCGCTGCTGGGCGCGGGGGGCGAGACCAGCCTGCCCGGCATCCGCGCTGCGGGCGACTGCGCGGGGATCTGGCCCGCGAAATCCGCCGATCCGGCGCTGGCCGAGACCGAGGGCCGGCTGGCCGCCGGGGCCGCGCTGGCGGCGCTGGGGCTGGCAAACGAAGCAGCCGGGGACGCGCCGCAGCCTGGACCCGCCGCCGATCTGGGCGCATACCGCAAGGCCTGGGTCCGCGCCTCGGTGGTGGAGGCCGTGGCGGAGATGCCGGTCTGCCAATGCGAGGAGGTCACGGCGCGCGAGATCCTCGATGTCAGCCCGCCGCGCTATCTGAACGCGCCGCATCTGCCGAACCTGACCCGCAGCCTGACCGAGATCCTGGGCGAGGGGCCACCCGATCCCGACCAGATCAAGCGGCTGACCCGCGCCGGCATGGGCCCCTGCCAGGGCCGCCGATGCCGCGAGCAGATCCAGGCGCTGCTGGCCCTGCAGGAGGACCTGTCGCTGGGGGTGGTGCCGCTGGCCGGCTATCGCAGCCCGGTCCGCCCGATCAGCCTGACCGCCGCCGCCCTGCCCGAGGATCCCGCCATTGCCGCCGCCTGGGATTCCTGGTTCGGAATGCCCCGCCAATGGGTGCCGTTCTGGGATGTCGAGGACCATTACACGGTCGCCGCGCTTGCGACGCAGAAGGAACATGTCAGTGAATAACCCCATCCCCGGCATCCCGCCCGGCGACGACGATCGCGGCGCCTCGGTCATCGTGATCGGCGGCGGCGTCACCGGCCTCTCCACCGCCTTCTGGCTGGCCGAGGCGGGCGTCGACGTGCTGGTGCTGGAACGCGGCATCGTCGGCTGGGAGGCGTCGGGGCGCAATGGCGGCGGCTGCTCGCATCACCACAGCCCGCTTTTCGCCGAGGAACAGCGGCTGTGGCCGATGATGGACGAATTGCTGGGCTATCCGACCGAGTTCCGGCCGAACCGCATCCGCATCGCGCTGTCGCCCGAGCAGTTCACGCTTTACGGCCGCGCCGCGGCCAATGCCCGCAAGCAGGGCTTCCGCGCAGACGATCTGGACGCGCAGACGGTGCGCGATCTGGTGCCGCTGGCCGGGGACAATGTCCATGCCGGGCACTATTACCATTTCGGCGGCCATGCGAACCCGCACCGCACCGTGCAGGCCTATGCCTGGGCGCTGCGCGACCGGGGCGGGCGGGTGCGCCAGCACGTCACCGTCACCGGCTTCCGGCGGCAGGGCGGCCGGGTCACGGCGGTCGAGACCGACAGGGGCGTCATCAGTTGCGACCATCTGGTCATCGCGGCGGGCCCGCAGACCGGCCGGCTGGCCGCGATGCTGGAGGTCGCCATCCCCATGCGCGCCGCCCGCGCCGAGATGATCGTGACCGAGCCCCTGCCGCTGATGCCGCTTGGCGGGATCGACGGCAACGGGCTCTATGGCCGCCAGACCCTGCGCGGCAACCTGGCCTATGGCGGCGGCCCGCATGAATGGGTCGAGACCGAGGAACAGCCGGGCGGCCCGCGCCCCTCCACCCCACTGGCGGGCAGCATCGCCCGGCGCGTGGCCGAGCTTCTGCCCGGCGCGGCCCATGCCCGCGTCATCCGCAGCTGGTCGGGCATCATCGAGAACACCCCCGACGGCCGCCCGGTCATGGACCGCTCGGCTCGGTGGCAGAACCTGACCGTCGCCACCCTGTCCGGCGTGGGCTTCGGCCTGTCGCCCGCCTCGGGCCGGGCGCTGATGCAGCTGGTGACGCAGGGGCATTGCGACTTCGCCGATCTTTCCAGCCTGCGGCTGGGACGCTTCGACCGGCTGGAGCCCGATTGGGACGCGCTTCAGGGCTGGCTGCCGGCTGCGATGGCGACTGCCTGATGGGAACGGCTTGAAGCGCGGGGCGGCTTGACCGAACATGGCGCATCGCAACCCGGACCCGCCGATGTTCTACCACGATACGGGCGAGCCTTTGTGCTTCGCCTTCCTGATGCTGGAAGGGCTCTCGATGCTCAGCCTCGCCTCGGCGATCGAGCCCTTGCGCGCCGCCAACCGCCTGCTGGGGCGCGATGTCTTCCGTTGGGACCTGTGCAGCATCGACGGGCAGCCGGTCATGCCGTCCTCGGGCATTCCCTTTCCGGCGATCCATGTCGATCAGGCCATCGAGCGCAACCATGCCCTGTTCATCTGCGGCGGCGCGCGGGTCGATCCGCAGGACGAACGCCCCTATCTTGCCGCCCTGCGGCGGGCGGCGCATCGCGGTCGGGCCATCGGCGCCCTGTCCACGGCCAGCTATCTTCTGGCCCGCGCCGGATTGCTGGACGGCTATCGCTGCACCATCCACTGGGAAAACCGCGCCGCCTTCGAGGAGGATTTCCCGCATCTGCCGATCACCGGCACGCTTTACGAGATCGACCGCAACCGGCTGACCTGTTCGGGCGGCACGGCCTCGATGGACCTGATGCTGCATATCATCGCCGACCTGCATGGCCGCGACCTGGCCAACGGCGTGGCCAACCAGTTCCACCACGCCCGCATCCGCGACGCGGATGAAAGCCAGCAGGGCGGCCGGATGGAGCAGATAGGCACCCTGCCCGAATCGCTGCAGATGATCGTCCGCCTGATGCAGGCCAATATCGAGACGCCCCTGCAGATCGAGCGGCTGGCCCGGCTTGCCCATGTCAGCGAGCGGCAGATGGAGCGGAACTTCCGCAACTTCCTGGGCATGACCCCGGCGCGCTACTACCTGTCGCTGCGGGTCGAGCGGGCGCGCGAGATGTTGCTCTATACCGAACAGCCGATCATCGACATCGCGATCGCCACCGGCTTCGCCTCGACCTCGCATTTCTCGAAATGGGTCAAGGAGTTCTACAAGATCCGCCCCAGCGAGATGCGCGAACAGGCGAGGGTCGCCCGCGCCCGGTCCCGCCGCATCGGCTGAGCGTTCAGACGGCGCCCAACAGGTCCAGCAGCCAGCGCCGGGCCACGGCCAGCACCCCGGCAGGCAGGTCCTGTGCCCGCGTGTCGTGCAGAAAATCGTGAAATGGCGATGTCATTGCGCTGTCCCTGCGCCGCCCTAGTCGCGCACGAAATCCGGCACACCCAGCGTCTCGACCAGCCGCGCGGTCTCGCGCTGGACCAGCGCCAGATTGCTGTCGCGCACGGTCGGCAACAGATGCCGGGCGCGGCGCAGCAGGTCGTAATCCAGCCGGGCAGAGATCATCTCTTCTCCCTGTCCGGCGACGGCCAGTTCGCGCCCGAAGGGATCGACGATGCGCGAGCCGCCCCAGAATGTCAGGTCGCGCTCGGTCCCGGTGCGGTTTACCATGATGATCGGCGCGCCATAGATCATCGCGTAGAAACGGCAGGTCAGCGCCCAGCCCCCGGGATTGTCGAAATCGACGCCCACCGCCTCGACGGCGGAACTGACCGGACAGACCAGCATGGTCGCGCCATGCAGGAAGGCCAGATGGGTCAGCGCCGGGTTCCACAGATCCGCGCAGATCAACAGACCGGTGCGCCAGTATCCGTCCAGCTCGCAAGTCTCGACGAAACGGCCGGGCGCGTAATGCTTGCCCTCTTCCAGCTTGCCATAGGTGGGCAGGTTCACCTTGCGATGCAGGTGGATCATGCCGCCATCGCGCAGGATCGCCGCCGAGTTATAGAATTGCGCAGCCGGGCCTTCCTCGATGAAGCCCAGCGTCACGGCCATCGGCCCCGCCGCCTGTGCCAGACGTTTCAGCCGCGGGTCCTTGCGCGACATGGCGGCGTCCAGCAGGTTCTCGGACCCGTAATGGCCAGTCAGCGACAATTCCGGCATGACCAGCATGTCCAGACCGGCCTCGCGCCCCTGCGCGATCCAGTGCAGGTGGCGCTCCAGATTGGCATCGACATCGCCCACCTCGCTGGGAAATTGCGCGGCGCCGACGGTGATCGTGTTGCTGGTCGTCATTTTCCCCGGCCCTTGCGCATCACCGCCCCGGTGGCAGGGGTGCAGCCGCCCCCGCCTTTCCCGCCTCAGTTGAGGTCGTGGTCCTGCAAGAACTTCGCCGCCGCATTCTCGACCGAGACCTTGTCCACATCGACGCTGGCATTCAGCGCGGCCATGACCTGATCGTCCAGCTTGGCCGAGACCTCGTTCAGCAGATCGCCGATATCGGGATTGGCCTCCAGCACTTCGGCGCGGATCACGGGCGCCAGCGCATAGCTGGGGAAATAGCCCTGATCGTCCTCCAGCACGGTGAAGTCGAAGGCGAGGATGCGGCCGTCGGTGGCGAAGACCAGCCCGACATCGACCTGCCCGTCGCGCAGCGCCTGATAGACCAGCCCGGTATCCATGCGCTTGACATTGGCGCGGCCGAACTCGAAGCCATAGGTCTCTTCCAGCGGCTTCAGCCCGTCGGGGCGGGCATAGAACTCGGCGTTCGAGCCGAAGGTCAGGCCCTGACCGTCATTCATCGCGCCCGCCAGATCAGAGATGGTCGCGATGCCCTTCTCGGTGGAATCCGCCGCGCGCATCGCCAGCGCATAGGTGTTGTTCGCCTCGGACGGGTCCAGCCAGACGATGCCCTTTTCGGCATCCAGTTCCTTGACCGTGTCATAGGTCTGCTGCGGGTCCAGCTTGTCCTCGATATTGTTATAGGTGATCAGCGAGGTGCCGGTATATTCCCAATAGACGTCGATCTGGCCGTTCTCCATCGCCTGCCGCACGGCGGCCGAGCCCATGCCGGCGCGGTTATCTACCCGGTGGCCATTGGCTTCCAGAACCTGCTGGGTGATGGCCGACAGGATCTGCTGTTCGGTGAAGTTCTTGCCGCCGACGACGATATCGGCCGCCTGCGCGCCAGTCGCGAAACCCGCGAAGGCAAGCGCCGCAAGGCCGGATCTGAGGGTGATGTTCATTGTGATAGCTCCCGTTGGTTGCTGGTTCAGGGTCCGCCTTATCGAAGCGGATTCACGCCTTTCGGGATCAGCCGCAGTTGCGCCTGTCCCATCAGGAAATCGACGGCCACGGCCAGCGCGGCGGTCGGGATCGCGCCCGCCAGCAGCATGCCCGTGTCCATCAGGTCGATGCCGGTGAAGATCAGCTCTCCCAGCCCGCCGCCGCCGATCAGGAAGGCCAGCGGCGTGGTGCCGACATTGATCGCAAGCGCCGTGCGGATGCCCGAGAAGATGACATAGAGCGCGTTCGGCACCTCGACCCGCATCAGGATCTGCCAGCGCGTCATGCCCATGCCGGTCGCGGCCTCTTTCAGATGCGACGGTACGGCCAGAAGCCCGGCATAGGTATTGCGCACGATGGGCAGAAGCGAGGCCACGAACAGCCCGAAGAAGGCCGGAGGAAAGCCGATCCCCAGCAGCGTCATCGACAGCGCGATCACCGCCAGCGTCGGAATGGTGGTGCCGATGTTGAAGACCTGCATCACCGTCTCGGCGTAACGCTCCATCGAGGGGCGCGACAGCCAGATGCCCACAGGCACGCCCAGCAGGATCGCCGCGCCGCCGGAACTGGCCACCAGCACCACATGCTGGCGCGTCAGATAGGTGATGTCGTCCCAATATATCGCCATCTGGTCCAGCAATCCCGATGCCGCGACCCAGATGCCCAGCAGGAAGACCAACAGCAGGCCGGCCCCGCGTCCAAGACCCAAGCCGCGTGTCATGGCGCCTCCTGTTCCCGCCCGGTGCGTTTCGGGCCATAGGTCTCGCGCAGCGCCGCGGTCACGTCGGGCTGGGTGATGACGCCCGCGAAACGGCCGTGATCGTCGGTACAGGCGAGCCACATCGTGTCATGCGCGAACATTTCCGAGACCACGGCCCGCAGGTCGGCGCGGACCGGGACGGTCGCAGGCAGCGGATGGGCGAAGTCCCGCACCGTGCCCGAGGCGCCCGCCATTTCCTCGGCGGTCACGAAGCCCACCGGGCGGTGATCGCCGTCGATGACCACCGCGCGCCGCGCCCTTGCGACGGTCAGTTGTTGCAACGCGTCGGATACCTTGGTCGAACGTGCGGTGACCGGTACATCGGCTGTCGCCACCTCTTCCGCCGTGACCAGACGCAGTCGCTTCAGCGTGCGGTCCGCGCCCACGAAATCGGCGACGAAGGCATTGGCCGGATGCGCCAGGATCATGTCCGGCGTGTCGTATTGCTCGATCCGGCCGGCGCGGAAGATGGCGATCTTGTCGCCCATCTTCACCGCCTCGTCGATGTCGTGGCTGACGAACATGATGGTCTTTTTCAGTTCGGCCTGCATCTTCAGGAATTCGTCCTGGATGATCTCGCGGTTGATCGGGTCGATGGCGCCGAAGGGTTCGTCCATCAGCATCACCGGCGGATCGGCGGCCAGCGCCCGGATCACGCCGACGCGCTGCTGCTGGCCGCCCGAAAGCTCTTTGGGATAGCGCCCCAGAAACTGGCGCGGGTCCAGACCCACAAGGTCCAGCAGGTCGGCGGCGCGCTGCCGGGCCTTGCGGATGTCCCAGTTCAGCAACCGGGGAACGACGCAGATGTTTTCCTCGACCGTCATGTTCGGGAACAGGCCGATCTGCTGGATCACATAGCCGATATTGCGCCGCAGCTGGATGTCGTCCAACTGCGAGGTGTCCTTGCCGTCGATATAGATCTTGCCGCTGGTCGGCGGGATCAGCCGGTTGATCATCTTCAGCGCGGTGGTCTTGCCGCAGCCCGAGGGCCCCAGCAGGATGCAGATCTCGCCCGTGGGCACTTCCATGTTCACGCTGTCGGCGGCCACGATATCGGCGCCGGGCGTCTTGAACCTCTTGGTCAGGTCTTCGAGTCGGATCATTCGGAAAGGTCCTTGCTCAGAAGCGTCAACGTTTAAGCCCGGCCGGGGTCAGCCGCTTTTGCAGCCGCAGCAGCGTCCAGTCGGCCAGAATGGCCAGCAGGGCGACGGCCAGCGCGCCGGTAATCAGCTGGCGCGGATCGGTCTGCGTAATGCCACGCGCGATCAGCACGCCGAGGCCCCCCGCGCCGATATAGGCGGCAATGGCCGCGACACCGATATTCATGACCACGGCGGTTCGCACGCCCGCCATGATGACCGGGATTGCGATGGGGATCTCCAGCCGGGTCAGCCGCTGGAAGGGCGTCATGCCCATGCCCGTCGCCGCCTCGCGCAGCGCCGGATCGACATTGGTGATGGCGGTATAGGTATTCCGCACGATGGGCAGTTGCGAATAGAGCAGGATCGCGATCACCGCCGGCAGCCAGCCGATCCCCTGACCGATCTTCGACAGGATCGGGATCATCAGCCCGAAAAGCGCGATCGAGGGGATGGTGACGATGATCGAGGCGACATAAAGCACCGCATCGGCGGCGCGCCGGTTCTGGGTGATGGCGATGCCGATGGGCACACCGGTCAGGATCGCCAGCCCGACGGCCACCGCGACGATCGAGATGTGTTGACCTGCCAGCCGCAGGATGACCTGCCAGTTATCCGCTATGAAACCAAGTATTTCCATATCCCTCTTTCCCCAAGGTAGAGGTCAGGATCTGACCAGCAATACCCCGGCATAGCGCGGTTGAAACGGCGTCAAGTTGCGCAAATTCGACTTCGGCTTGCATGAATCCGTCTTGAGGACGGTTTGGATGGTGCCGAGCCCGGGCAGAGGGACGACCCCTGCCGAAATGAATGTCGCAACGCCTTGGCATGGTCCCATCCTGCAACAATTCCGGCAGACAAGCGACTCTGACGTCACCGACCCACGGAATTTGCGCCGCGCCGGGCTTTGGTTCTGCGTCCGAGGCTGACAATCACGACTTCATGTGCGGCAGGAACAAATACGCCGCAGGACGCTTTCAACGGGTTCAGACGCAGCATCCGGCCCGCCGCAAACCATCAGAAAGGCAAGACGCATGAGCAAACCCGATGAACCCGCCCCCACCAGCGACCGCCTTCGCCACGACATCGACCGGGGACGGACCGGCGACAAGGTTGATCATCCCGATCCCGCCGCCGCTCCGCTTGGCACCGATGACGAGGCCGCAGGCGATCCTGTCACCACCGAACAGATCAACATGGCCGCGCAGGACGAATTGCGCGAGCCGGTCGAAGTCACCCCGCCGCCAATGGCCACGCAACCACCCCGCATCGGGATCATCCTGCTGCTGGCGGTTGCGGTGATCGTTGTTCTGTGGGCGCTGTTCTGACCCGGCGGCGCGGGTTTCGACCGATCCGCGACCATCGCGCCGTCGGACAGGAACATTCCGGCCCTTCGATGATTGGTCGCCATACAATCACTCAACCAAGGAGATCAGCATGGACCACAGCAATCACCCCAGACTTCAGGCCGCCGACCTGACCGAGGCCAACCTGAGCGGCGCCAAGGTCTATGGTCCGGACAATGAGACGATCGGCACCGTTTCCCATGTCCACGGCGCGGGCGAAAGCACCGAGGTCGTGATCGATGTCGGCGGCTTTCTGGGCCTTGGCAGCAAGCCGGTTCTGGTGCATGTGCGCGAACTGGACTTCATGCGCGACGAGACGGGCACGGTTCACGCCCTGTCGCGCTGGACCAAGGACGATCTGAAGGCATTGCCAGAACATCAGCACTGACGGGCGCAGGCCCCGTCGCGCCTTAATCCGGCAGGGCGCCGCAGAAACCGCCGCTGGCCTCGATCCCCGAGCCGAGCGCCAGCAGCGGCGGTGCCTTGTAGGGGTTCAGCTCTGCCGTGGCGTGGTCGAAGGCCAGCAGCGCGACCAGCAACAGCAGCGTGGCCCCGGCGGTGACATGTCGGGTCATGCGCGCGCCTCCAGCCCCAGCATCGGGCGCAGGCGGACGCCCAGCACCGCACCGGCAAAGGCGGCTGCGAACCAGACCCAACCATGCAGGCTGCCGGTCGAGATACCCGAAAAGAACGCGCCCACATTGCAGCCAAAGGCCAGCCGAGAGGAATAGCCCAGCAGCAGCCCCGCCACGACCGTCGCCACCCATGCCCGCGCGGGCAGTTTCGGCAGCGGCTGCGACAGCCCCCCTGTCCGCCATGCGGCGACAATGAACGCCCCCGAGATGATGCCGATATTGGTCAGTGAGGTCACATCGGTCAGCACGCTCTGCCCCAGCAGGGCGGCATTGCCCGGCGCGCTCCAGAAGGCGGAACCCGTCAGGTCGGCCCCCAGCGCCACCGCGCCCTTGGCCGCCCAAAGGCCAAGGCCGTAAACCACGCCCCAGGGCTGGCCCGCCACCATCAGATTGCCGATGGCCAGCGCCGCAATCGCCAGCGCGGCAATGACCAGCCGTCCCGGCAAGCGCCGCGTGCCCGGTGCCGCCAGCCACAGCAGCCCCGCCGCGACCACGGCCAGCGCCGCCAGCGTCGCCGCCAGACCCGTCCCGCCGCCAAGCGTCAGGATCGGCAGCGCCCCCAGCCCGGTCCACCAGATCAGGCCATAAGCCCCCAGAAAGCTGCCGATGGCAAAGAAAGGCAGCGCCAGCAGCGCGACCGGATTGCCGCTGCCCGCATTGACCAATGTGCCCGAACCGCAGCCCAGCACCACCTGCATCGCGGCGCCAAAGACGAAGGCACCGCCGATCATCGCCCAGCCGATCGGGGCCGCAGCGCCGGTGATCTCGCCCGGATGGGTCGCCAGCAGCGGAAAAGCCACGACCGAGACCAGCGCAATCGCCAGAAGCTGCGCCAGAATGCCCGAGGGATCGCGCCGCAGGATCATCGCCCGCCACGGTCCGGCAAATCCGAAGCGCAGCCCCTCCAGCACGATGCCGAAGCCCAGACCGATGGCCAGCAGCAGCCCGAAACGCGCGCCTGCGAACAGCGCCACGGCAAGGATCGCCGCCAGCCCCGCCAATACGATCAATCCGCGCTGGGTGATCTGCCCCGAGGCCGGGATCGTCGCCGTCTGGGACATCAGTTGGCCCTCAAGTGATTCAGCAGGTTCTGCATCAGGCCGGGCGTGTTCTGCATCGCCCCGCCCGTCTGCGACCAGCCGACCATGGAATCGGGATAGAGCTTCACATCCTCGACCCCCGCCAGTTCCGACAGCGCGAACCACTCTGTCGCGGCCCAATGGCCGGTATTGCAGAAGGCCACCAGTTCCTCTTGCTGCCCGATGCCCAGCCGCGCCGCCACATCGCTGGCCGCAGGCGCATCCATCACCCGCGTCTGATCGTCGAACCAGACCGAGTGAGAGATGTTTTCCGCCCCCGGCAAGGTGCCCGGTTTTGCCGCCGCAGGGTGCGATTGCTGGCCGTGATAGAAGCCCTCGGGTCGCGAATCGATCAGCCTTGCACCGGACTGGCCGCCGACAATGGCCGCGACATCATCGGTCGTCGCCAGCCAGCGGTCCGAAAACGTGATCTCGACCTCGGACGGGACCGGCGCATTGGGTTTCGTCTCCAGCGGCAGACCGGCGGCGGCCCATGCCCCCATCCCGCCATTCAGGATCGCCAGATGGCTGACCCCCGAGGATTTGAGTGTCCAATAAACCCGCGCCGCCGCGCCGAAATCGCTGTCGTCACTGCCCTGATGCACGACCACGACCGGGCGTTCCAGCGTGACACCCAGATCGCGCAGCACCGCCTGCAACTGATCTTCGGGGACCAGCGCACCGGGGTTTTCGGCAGGTCCGCGGAAAAGGTCATAGGGGGCCGAAACGGCGCCCTCGATATGGCCCTGTGCATAATCCTCACCCCGGATATCCAGCACCAGCGGCGCATCCGGTTGTCCGTTCAGCGCCTGCAATTCGTCGGGCGTGAGCAGCGGTCCGAAATCCGACGCGATGGCCGCCCCAGACAGCCCGATCACGGCAATGGCGGAAAAGAAAAGCCTTCTCATGGTGCGATCCCTTCTTGGTTATGCCAGATGTCGGGGACAACAGCGCGTTTGGCAAGGATGGACAGCCATTGTCGCCGATGACCGGGGCAAACAAGGTTCCGTATCGCCTTCGGGCCTGATATCGCGGTCGGGTGGACGGGCGCTCAGACAGGAAATATTCCTTCCACATGCCATAAAACAGGAATGGATTCCCTTTTGAACGGATCCGTTCCGCAGCCACGATGCAAGAAGCCGATTGCGGCATAATGTTGCCGTGCCGTGCCGGATCTGAAAGATCATTGCGCAAACCCCGGCGGCGACAGGAATGGAGAGACCGATGATCCGCAAGAAGGTGACGCTGGCCGAGATCGCCGAAATCGCGGGCGTGTCGCGGGCGACGGTGTCGCTGGTGGTGCGGAACTCTCCGCTGGTGGCCGATCATACCCGCCAGAAGGTCGAACGGATCATGGCCGATCTGGACTATGTGCGCGATATCGGCGCGGCCCGCCTGCGCAACAACAGCAGCCGCACCATCGGCGTGATCGTTCCCAATCTGGTCAACGCCTTCTTCACCGAATTTCTGTCCGGCGCAGAAGAGGTGATGGGGCTGGACGACCGCGTGGTCCTGCTGGCCAACAGCCGCGACGATACACTGCGGCAGGACCAGATCCTGCAACGGTTTCGCGGCCACGGGGTCGATGGGGTCATCCTCTGCCCGGCGCAGAACACCAGCCCCGACCTGCCCGACCGGATGCGCCGCTGGGGCCTGCATCTGGTCCAGTCGCTGCGAGAGGTCGGGAACGATGCCACCGATTACGCCGGGGCCGACTATGTCGCGGGCATCGGTCTGGCCGTGCGCCATCTGGTCCAGCGCGGCCACCGCCGCATCGGGTTCCTGTCGGTCATGGCCCGCACCTCGGCCCGCGAGGAACGGCTGACGGGATTTGCCCGCGCGCTGGCCGAGACCGGCGCCGAGGACGGCGGCATCGTCGAGGCCGAGCTGAGCTGGGAAGGCGCCATGTGTTCGGCCCGCAAGGTTCTGGACCTGCCCGCCGCGCCGACCGCCATCCTGTGTTTCAACGACGTGCTGGCCGCCGGTCTGATGGCGGGTCTGCGGCAGGCGGGCTGTCAGCCGGGCCGGGATCGCGCCGTGGTCGGGCTGGACGATCTGCCGCTGGCAGAGCTGACCTATCCGCCGCTGACCAGTGTCGCGGTCCAGCCCGCAACCATCGGCGCCAATGCCGCAAGGCTGCTGGCGCGCAGGCTGGCCAGTCCCGACGCGCCGATCCTGCGCGACATCGTGCAACCCGTCTTGCATATCCGCGAAAGCAGCGGCGGTTGACTCTTTTCCATCCATCATTTAGATCGATCTAAATAGGGACTTGGAACGGGTCTTGCATCGGCAGGGGAGGGCCGGATGTATCAGTTCAACTTCCAGCCGGTCTTCCAGAATATGGACCTGCTGCTGTATGGCGCGTGGCTGACCGTGCGCCTGTCGGTGGTGGCGATGCTGCTGGGTCTGATCGTTTCGCTGCTGGGTGCCGTGGCCAAGACCTCGGGCATCCGGCCTTTGCGCTGGATCGCGGATATCTATGTCGAGGTGATCCGCAACACGCCGTTCCTGGTGCAGATCTTCTTCATCTTCTTCGGCCTGCCCGCCGTGGGCATCAGCATGTCGCCCAATACGGCCGCGCTGGTGGCGCTTGTCGTCAATGTCGGCGCTTACGGGACCGAGATCATCCGCGCGGGCATCGAATCCATTCCGCGCGGCCAGATCGAGGCCGGGCGCGCATTGGGGCTGAACCCGGTGCAGATCTTCCGCCATGTCGTGTTCAAGCCCGCCCTGCGCAATATCTATCCCTCGCTGACCAGCCAGTTCATCTATCTGATGCTGACATCCAGCGTGGTGTCGGTCATCTCGGCCAATGATCTGGCCTCGGCAGGGGCCGACCTGAATGCCCGCACCTTCGCCAGTTTCGAGATCTATCTGGTGCTGACGGTGCTTTATTTCCTGCTGGCGCTGGGGTTCTCGACAGTGTTCGCCGCCATTCGCCGCGCCTTCTTCACCTATCCGGCGGGGCGCTGACATGATCCGCGAATTCTCGTCCACGGATATCCTGTTCATCGTGACCGCTGTCCGGTGGACGCTGATCCTGTCGGCCATCGCCTTCGCGGGCGGGGCCATCGGCGGGCTGCTGGTCGCCCTGTCGCGCACCGCCCGGAACCCTGTCCTGCGTCAGGCCGCCACCGGCTTCATCCGCGTCTTTCAGGGCACGCCCCTGCTGATGCAGCTGTTTCTGGTCTATTTCGGGCTGGCAGTCGTGGGTCTGCCCATTGATCCGCTGCTGGCCGCCGCCGTCGCGCTGACGCTGCATGCCAGCGCCTATCTGGGAGAGATATGGCGCGGCGCCATCGAGGCCGTGCCCGCCGGGCAGAACGAGGCCGCGACCGCGCTGGCGCTTGGCTATCGCGACCGGATGCGCCATGTAATCCTGCCGCAGGCGATGCGGATCGCCACCGCGCCGACCGTGGGCTTTCTGGTACAGCTGATCAAGGGCACCTCGCTGGCCTCGATCATCGGCTTTACCGAGCTGACCCGAGCGGGCCAGATCATCAACAACGCGACATTCCAGCCATTTCTGGTCTTTGGCACCGTCGCGGCCCTGTATTTCGTGCTGTGCTGGCCGCTGTCGCTGCTGGCCCGGCATATGGAAACGCGAATGAGACGCGCCCTGACGCGCTGACAACCGACTTTCACGGGAGGAGAGACCATGAAACTGAACCGCCGCCTTTTCACCACGCTGGCCGCTGGCGCGCTGGCCGCAAGCCTTGCCATTCCCGCAACCGCCGCCGATCTGGCCGCCATCGAGAGCGCGGGCACCGTCAAGATCGGGATGCTGGTCGATTTCCCGCCCTTCGGCATCATGGACAGCGCCGGGCAACCCGATGGCTATGACGCCGATGTGGCGAAGGCGCTGGCCGAATATCTGGGCGTCCAGCCGCAGATCGTGCCGGTGACCGGGCCGAACCGCATCCCCTATCTGCTGTCGGGGCAGGTCGATGTGCTGGTGGCCTCGCTTGGAATTACCGAGGAACGCGCGGCGCGGGTCGATTTCTCGGACCCCTATGCCGGGATCAGCATTGCCGTCTATGGCGATGCCGGACTGGAGATCGCCGATGCCGCCGCCCTGTCGGGTCAGACCGTGGCGGTCGCGCGGGCCTCGACGCAGGATACCGCGGTTACCGAGGTCGCGCCCTCGGACGCCCAGATCCGCCGCTTTGACGATGATGCCAGCGCGGTGCAGGCGCTGATGTCGGGGCAGGTCAAGCTGATCGGCGCCTCGAATGTCGTGATGGCGCAGATCGGCAGCGCGGTGGGCGACCGCTTTGACAAGAAGTTCGACCTGTCCAGTCAGGTGCAGGGCATTGCCGTCGCGCCGGATTCGGATGCGCTGCTGGACAAGGTGAACGCCTTTGTGGCCGAGGCCCGCACCGATGGCACACTGGACGGCATCCATCAGAAATGGCTGGGCGAGCCTCTGCCCGATTTCGTGGCCAGCGCCGAATGATGCCCCTGCCCGGCCGTCACCGGCCGGGCGCTTTCCCAAGGGAACCTGACCATGACGGAACATGCGATCATCATGCAGGCCGTGAACAAGTATTACGGCGATTTTCACGCCCTTGCCGATATCGACCTGACCGTTGATCCGGGCGAGCGGATCGTGATCTGCGGCCCGTCCGGTTCCGGCAAATCGACCCTGATCCGCACCATCAACCAGCTGGAGGAAATCCAGTCCGGCACCATCATCGTGGACGGGGTCGAGCTGTCCGGCGCCGAGAATGTCGCCAGAATCCGCAAGGATGTCGGCATGGTCTTTCAAAGCTTCAACCTGTTTCCGCATATGACCGTGCTGGAAAACTGCATCCTTGCGCCGATGAAGGCCCGCAAGGTCAGCCGTGCGGATGCCGAAAAGACCGCGCGGCACTATCTGGATCGGGTGAGGATCCCCGAGCAGGCCGACAAATATCCCGCGCAGCTGTCAGGCGGCCAGCAACAGCGCGTGGCCATCGCCCGGGCGCTGTGCATGAAGCCCCGGATCATGCTGTTCGACGAGCCGACCTCGGCGCTGGACCCGGAAATGGTCAAGGAGGTGCTGGACACGATGATCGATCTGGCGCGCGAGGGGATGACCATGCTGTGCGTCACGCATGAGATGGAATTCGCCCGCGCCGTGGCCGACCGGGTAATCTTCATGGACAAGGGCCGCATTGTCGAGCAGAACGCCCCCGACGCCTTCTTCGGCAATCCGCAGAACGAGCGTTTGCAGAACTTTCTGGGGCAGATCGCATGAGCAAACCGCGTATTCTGGTGCTGGCGGATCCAAAACCGCAAGATATGGCCGATCGTCTGGCCGCCGATTACCGCATCACCCGCGACATTGCCGACGCCGGGGATGTGCAGATCGTTGTGACGACGGGCGGGCTTGGCCTTTCATCCGCGCAGATGGCCGCCCTGCCCGCCCTGCGGCTGATCGCGGTGAATGGCGTCGGTGTCGATGCCGTCGATCTGGATCAGGCGCGGGCGCGCGGCATTCAGGTGTCGACGACGCCGGACGTGCTGTCCGACGCCGTGGCGGAACTGGCGCTGGCGCTGGCACTGGCGACGGGCCGCCGCATTGCCGAGGGCGACCGCTTTACCCGCGCCGGGCACTGGGCTGCCGGGGGCAATCTGGCCATGGGCATGCCGGTTCTGGGACGACGCGCGGGCATCCTGGGCTATGGGCGGATCGGGCGGCGGCTGGCGGCGATGCTGCGGGCGCTGGGGTCCGAGGTTCTCTATACAAGCCGCAGCGAAAAGCCTGACAGCCCCGACGGTTTCCGCCCCGACGCCGCCACGCTGGCCCGCGATTGCGAATTGCTGTTCGTGACCGCCGCCGGGGGCGAAGGGACCCGCGGGCTGATCGGCGCGGCGGAACTGGCCGCGCTGGGGCCGTCGGGCCTGATCGTCAATGTGGCGCGCGGCCCGGTCGTGGACAACGCCGCGCTGATCGCGGCGTTGCAAGACGGCATCATCGCCGGGGCCGGGCTGGATGTCGTCGATGGCGAACCCGATGTGCCGCAGGGATTGCTGGATGCACCCAATTGCGTGCTGACGCCTCATATCGGCTCGGCCACCGATGCGGCGCGGCGGGCGATGGCGCAGCTTGTGCTGGACAATATCGCGGCCTTTGTCGCCGGGCGCCCACTGCCGACGCCATATCAGCCGTGACACCGCACGCAGTGGCACAGGCCGCTGGTCACTTCGCCAGCGATGCGGCCTTGCGCGCGGCCGCGTCCAGCCCCGACGCGATGATCCGATTGAAATCCTGATCCAGCATCGTCTGCAATGCCGCCGCAGTCGTGCCGCGATACTCGATCATCTTGCGGACGATGGCGCCGGGATCGCTGTCCTCTCGGGCGAAAAGCTGGCTGGCCTGTGCCACGACCCCTTTGGCGGCGCGCGCGGCAAAGGCCGCCGGCAATCCCTGCGCGACCGCATGTGCCTGCAAGGCCTGTGCCAGAAGCGCGGGAAATGCCGCCCCCGAGCCGGTCATGCCGACGCAATAGTCGATATGCGCCTCTTGCAAGACCTCGGCCCCTTCGCCGCAGGCATCGAACAGTTCCTGCACGATGCGCTTGTCAGCCTCTGAAACGCCGGGGGTCGCGAACCACGGCGTGAACGAGTGGCGGATCGACGCCGCCGCATTCGGGATCGCCCGGACGATCCGGGTGGCACCACTGCGCGTGGCGATATCCTGCGCCGTGACACCCGCCATGACCGAGATCACCAGTTTGTCCGAGGCGTCGATATGCAGATCCGCGAAATCCTCGGGGCGGACCGACAGGATGACAATGTCGGATTTCGCCACAAGCTCGTGATTGTTGCGGGTATGGGTTGCGCCCGGCACGTCAAGCGCGCCCCGCCTGTCCGTGCGGCCCGACAGGATCAGCCTGCGGCCGTCCATCACGCCGCTGGCGACGGCGGCCGAGGCCATCGTATTCCCCAGCCAGCCATTGCCGCCAATGATCCCCACGGTTGCATTGATGGCCACGATCTTCTCCTTCTGGAATGTCTGCGGGCGTCGCCCACCGGCTCGGGCCCCGATCCCCAGCCTGCGGATCGACCCGTCAGGGGGTTGTGCCGGAATAGGTGGCCGGGCCGGTGCGACGGTCATGGATGCTCCAGTGAATCCCGTCGGCTGCAAGCCGCAGAACGGCGGTCCCAAGCGTGTTTTCGTCATCCGGATCGTCTGGCGCATCGCGGCGGATCGGCAGCCCCGTCCCGCCATCGTCGCGCAGGATCGTCAGCGGGTCGCACCCCTCGGCCAGCAGCTGATCGGCGCGAATCTGGCGATCACCCGAGGATTGCGTGATGATCTGCCGCGACACCCCCAGCGGATGATGCAGGGCATGGTTGGCATGGGCCGAGACCCGCGTGATCTCGACCACAGACAGCTGACCCCGCCCGAATTCGACCGACAGGATGCGCGGATCGCGGCGGCTGGACAGCGCGAAGTGAAAGCCGCCGGAATTGGGCCCCGAATCCGACCCGTCCCGCAGGATATCCAGCGCCGCTGTCAGGCTGTCCGTGGTCAGCACCGCCCGACCCAGCACCATGCGCGGAATATCGGGTTCGATGCCGGTCAGGCGGATATTGTTGGTGGTCTGCGCCAGCCCGGCATCGTTGAAGGCGAATGTATGGCCGGGGATCGAGCCGGGATAGCAGAAGGCGTGAAAGCCCGGCGCATGTTCGGGCGTCACCTCGGCCACGAAACAGCCGCCACGAAAGAACGGCAGGCCATCCTCGTTATGGGCCAGCACGGGCTCGGCGCCCGGCACCATGACGGTGGTGCAGCCATCGGGCACCCGCGCCAGCAGATCGCCACGGCAGTTCCACGCAAAGACCTGCTCGACCGGCATCTCCAGCCCCTCGGCCAGTCCTTCGATCTCGGCCCAGATCAGGGGGAACCGGGCGCGCGTGTTCGCCGCCATTCGTGCCACGGCCTGCGCATGGGCGGGGCCGGTGATCGCCTGGAAATAGAGCGACGAAGGCAGATGTGCATGAGCCGCCCGCCGCCCGGCCCGGCCAAGCGCCAGACCAATCCGGTGCGGCGATCCGCCCGCCTTCTGCCAGCCCAGATCCGGCGCCCGCTCAGACATGTTGCAGGAAATCCCGCAGCCGGTCGCTGGGGGGGCTGTCGATCATCTCTCGCGGGGTGCCATCGACCGAGATCTTGCCATGCTCCATGAAGATCAGCCTTGTGCCGACCTGTTTGGCAAAGCTCATCTCATGGGTGACGACGACCATGGTCATGCCTTCCAGCGCCAGTTGACGCATGACGGTCAGCACTTCTTGCTTCAGTTCAGGATCCAGCGCCGAGGTCGGTTCGTCGAACAGCATGACCTTGGGCTTGATCGCCAGCGCGCGGGCAATCGCGACACGCTGCTGCTGTCCGCCCGACAGTGCCGAGGGGAAATGATGCGCCCGTTCGGCCAGCCCGACCTTGTCCAGCAGGGCCAGCGCCTGAGCCTCGGCCTCGGCCTTGCTGGCGCCCCGGACCTGACGGGGACCGAAGGCCACGTTCTGCAACGCCGACATCTGCGGGAACAGGTTGAACTGCTGGAATACCATCCCGGCCTCTTGCCGGATCACGCGCAGGTTGCGGTTGCCGGATTTGACCGACAGCCCATCGACGACCAGATCGCCGCCGGTGATTTCCTCCAACCCGTTGATACAGCGCAGCAGCGTCGATTTGCCCGAGCCGGACGGCCCGATCAGCACCACCACCTCGCCGCTGTCGATGTTCAGGTCCACCTCGTTCAGCACGGTCACATCGCCGAAGCTTTTCGAGGTCTTGCGGAATTCGATGATGCTCACAGGATCCTCATGCGCTTTTCGATGATACGAAGGATCAGCGACAGAATGCCGGTCATGATCAGATACAGCACCCCGACGGCGGTCCAGATCTCGACCGCCCGAAAGTTCGAGGCCATGATCTCTTGCCCGGTGCGGGTCAGTTCCGCGACGCCGATGACGATGAACAGCGACGTATCCTTGAGCGAGACGATATACTGGTTGCCCAAAGGCGGGATCAGCCGGCGAAAGGCCAGCGGTCCGACGATATGGGCCAGCACCTTCCAGCGCGGCAGCCCCATGGCCAGCCCGGCCTCGCCCAGCCCCTTGGGGATCGACAGCAATGCGCCGCGCACGATTTCCGCGATATAGGCACCGGCATTCACGATGATCGACAGGACCGCCGCCGTCATCGGGTCGATACGCAACCCGGTCAGGATCGGCAGCGCGAAATACAGGAACATCACCTGCACGACGATCGGCGTGCCACGGATCAGCTCAACGTAAACCAGCGCCAGTCCATTGACGAAGACATTGCCATAGGCGCGCATCAACCCGGTCAGAAGCCCCAGAACGGTGCCTCCGATCAGGCCGATCAGCGTGATCATCAGCGTGACCTGAGCGCCTTTCATCAGTTGAGGCAGAAAGCTGGGGATGATGGTCCAGTCGATTTCCACGGGGGCCTCCGAATGCGGGAAGGACGGGATGCGAGGCGCTGGCCCCGCATCCTTTCAGGCGGCGATCACTCGCCCGGCGTGGTGCCGAACCATTTTTCATAGATCGCGTCGTAACGCCCGTCTTCCTTCATCTTCGCCAGCGATTCATTGATCTGTTCGCGCAGATCGCTGCCCTTGGGCAGGGCGATGCCGTATTCGTGGCCCATCAGCTGATCGCCCACCGCCTTGACCTGCCCGCCCCCGGCCGTGTTGATGTAATACAGCACGTTCGGCGTGTCATGCATCGCCGCATCGACATTGCCGGTGCGCAGCTCAAGATAGGCATTGTCGATATTGGGGAACTTGCGCAGCGTGGTGTCGGCAAGGTTCTCTTCGGCCCAATCCGAGGCCGAGGTGCCGGTCTTGACCGCCAGCGTCTTGCCCCCAAGATCCTCGACGCTAGTGATGTCGCTGTTCTCGGCCACCATCAGCAGAAAGCCGCTGTCGTAATAACCGTCCGAGAAGTCGATGGCGTTCTGGCGTTCTTCGGTGATGGTGATCCCGGCAAGGGCGACGTCGATCTGACCGGTTTGCAGCGCAGGGATGATGCCGGCGAAATCCATCGGGCGCAGTTCATATTCGACATCCAGATCCGAGGCGATGGCGTCCCACATATCAATGTCGAAGCCGACATATTTGTCGCCTTCCTTGAATTCGAACGGCACGAAAGCTGTATCGGTCGCGACCACCAGATCGGCCGCCTGAGCCGCCGAAGTCATTCCAAGCGCCAGCGCAGCGGCGCCCATGAGTGCGGAGAACCTGTTCATCTTGCTTTCCTGTCATACCATGTGGATTCCGGCAGACTCGCCCTGCCTTGCAATAAGGCTTGCAGAGCAGGGCAGGGAAAGCAAGATTATTTGCGGAAACCCCCGGCGACGTAATCCAGACCGATATCCAGAATCGGCGCGCTGTGGGTGATCCAGCCGACCGAGATCAGATCGACACCGGTGGCCGCAATGGCCGAGGCGGTGTCGGGGGTGACGCCGCCCGAGGCCTCGGTCAGCGCGCGCCCGGCGACGATGCCCACGGCCTCGCGCAGCTGGTCCGGCGTCATGTTGTCCAGCAGCACGGCATCGACGCCGACCTCCATCGCCTCGCGCAATTGCGCCAGCGTATCGACCTCAAGCTCGATCTTGACCATATGGCCGGTATTGGCGCGGGCGCTTTCCACAGCCGCGCGGATGCCGCCGGTCATGGCGATGTGGTTGTCCTTGATCAGCACCGCATCCGACAGCGCAAAGCGATGGTTCACCCCGCCCCCTGCCCTGACCGCGTATTTCTCCAGCGCCCGCAGGCCGGGGGTGGTCTTGCGGGTGCAGGCGATAGAGGCGCGCGTGCCCGCGACCGCGCGCACGATGCCGTTGGTGACGGTGGCGACGCCCGACAGGTGGCACAGGAAATTCAGCGCCGTGCGCTCTGCCTTCAGCAGGCTGGCCGAGAGGCCCTCGACGGTCAGGATCCGCCCGCCTGCCGCCACTTGGTCGCCATCGGCAAGGTGGCGCGTCATGCGGCAGGACGGATCGATCAGTTCGAACGCCAGCGCCGCCAGATCCAGCCCGGCCACCACGCCGTCACGCCGCGCCACCGCCGTCACGGTGGCGCAATGGCCCGCAGGGATCACCGCAGCCGAGGTCAGGTCGCCCGCAAGTCCCAGATCCTCGGACAGGGCGGCGCGGACGGGACCTTCCAGCATCAGGCGCGGCAAGGGGGAAAGGGTCATTTCAGGCACTCCGGGCAAGGTCGTCGGACAGGATCAGGCGGGCGGACTGGATGATCTGATCCAGCGTCATGGCCCGGCTGGCGGATAGGGCGGCACGAGCCGGGAAATCGGTGCGGGCATGGGCGCCGCGCGATTCCCGGCGCAAGGTGGCAAAGACGGCGATGGCAAGGGCGGTGATGGCAGGATCGCCCGCGCCGTCATCGCCTTGGGTCAGGAGCAGCAATCCAGCGATGGCCGCCCGCAGGGACGCCCCGTCGCGCAGGATGCCCAGGTGGCGCGAGGCAATCGCCCGTGCCGCCGAGGGATAAGCGTCGGGCGGCGGCTCTGCGATTGTTGCGGCGGTCACCGGCAAGGCCGGACTGGCGGCAATGTCGCGGGCCGCGTTCAGGCCCATCACCACCGCCTCCAGCAGGGAATTGCTGGCCAGCCGGTTCGCGCCATGCAGGCCGGTCGCCGCGCATTCGCCAACCGCCCACAGCCCGGCCACGGTGCTGCGGCCAAAGGTGTCGGTGCGGATGCCGCCCATATGGTAATGCTGTGCAGGGCGCACCGGGATCGGATCGCGGACCGGATCGATCCCCGCTGCATGGCACAGCGCCGTGATGGCCGGAAAACGGGCGGGGAAATCCACCTCCCGGCCAGCCCGCAGAAACACCTGACGGCCAGCCGCCCTTTCGGCATGGATGGCGCGGGCAACGATGTCGCGCGGGGCAAGTTCGGCCCCTTTATGGCGGGCCATGAACCGCTCGCCCCGGTCGTTGAGCAGGACGGCACCCTCGCCGCGCACGGCCTCGCTGATCAGGGGCAACCGTCCCTGCCCCACGTCCAGCGCGGTGGGATGGAACTGCACGAATTCCATATCGGCCAGCGCGGCCCCGGCGCGCGCGGCCAGCATGATCCCCTGCCCCCAATTGCCGACAGGGTTGGTGGTCGCGTCATAAAGCCCGCCGATGCCGCCGGTCGCCATCACCACCTGCCGGGCGGGCAGGACCGCACCCCCGCCCGCGCGCTGCACCAGCAGGCCCAACACCGCGCCGTCACGGGTCAGCAGGCGGCGGACCAGCGCGCCCTCCTGCACCGTGACCGAGGCGCAACCGCGCACCGCCGCCACCAGCGCGCGCACGATCTCGGTGCCCGAGCCGTCGCCTGCCGCGTGAAGGATGCGGCGGCGGGAATGCGCGGCCTCCAGCCCAAGGATCGCCGCGCCTGATGCGTCACGGTCAAAGCGCGTGCCGTGGCGTTCCAGAAAACCGATCGCCTCGCCCGCCTGCCGCAGGATGGTGTCGGCGCGTGCCGCGTCGCACAGCCCGTCGCCAGCCGCCAGCGTATCGGCCAGATGCAGCGCCGGGCTGTCGCCCGCACCAAGCGCCGCCGCGATCCCGCCCTGCGCCAGCGCGGTCGAGCCGCCCTGCCCCAGCCCCGCCAACGTCACCAGCGTGACCGGGCGCGGCGCCAGCGCCAGCGCCGTCACCAGCCCGGCGATACCGCTGCCGATCACGACCACATGGCCGGATGGCGCGGAATTCATACGGCCAGCATCCGTTCCACCGCCCGGCGCGCAGGCGCGGCGATGGCCGGATCGACGGTGACTTCATGGCGGTTTTCCTCAAGCGCCTGACGGATGTTCGACAGGCTGATCCGCTTCATATGCGGGCAGAGGTTGCAGGGACGGATGAACTCGGTCTCGGGGTGGTGGATGGCGACATTGTCGCTCATCGAGCATTCGGTCAGCAGCAGCACCCGTTCGGGCCGCTCTCGGGCGACGAAATCCGACATGCCCGCGGTCGAGCCGGAATAATCGGTCTCGGCGATCACCTCGGGCGGGCATTCGGGATGGCCGAGGATGGTCACGCCGGGCCAGGCGTCGCGGAACCCGCGCACCTCGGCGGGGGTGAACCGCTCATGCACCTCGCAATGGCCGTGCCATGTAATCAGCTCGACCTTGGTCTGGCGGGCGATGTTCTGGGCCAGATATTCGTCCGGCAGCATCAGCACGCGCGGCACCCCCAGCGATTCGACCACTTGCAGGGCATTGCCCGAGGTGCAGCAGATATCCGACGCCGCCTTCACCGCCGCCGAAGTGTTCACATAGGTCACCACCGGCACGCCGGGATGGGCCGCGCGCAGCCCCGCGATATCCTCGGGCGTGATCGAATCCGCCAATGAGCAGCCCGCGCCCATGTCGGGGATCAGCACGGTCTTGCCGGGGTTCAGCAGCTTGGCGGTTTCGGCCATGAAATGCACACCCGCCAGCACGATCACATCGGCATCGACATCCACCGCCTTGCGCGCCAGCGCCAGGCTGTCGCCGACGATATTGGCCACCCCGTGAAAGATTTCGGGCGTCTGATAGTTATGGGCCAGAATGACCGCGTTGCGTTCGCGTTTCAGGCGCAGGATGGCGTCGATGTCATCCTCGAACAGCATCCAGTCCGGTTCGGGGATGACCTGACGGACACGGTCATACAGTTCGGGCAGCCGCAGGGCGGTGGTCATCGGGCAGTCCTCCTCCTTTATACTCGATTCGAGTATATTGATGCAGGATTATGCTCAATGTGAGTTTATGTCAACTCCGTGAAATTGGCAGCCGGGTTCCGGCCATCTGCCGCGCCTCCAGCACCGAGGGGCGATAGCGGAACAGCATGGCCGGACGACCACGCGTTTCGGCGGTGGTTTCGCCGGTTTCCTCGATCAGTTCCTGCTGGTCGATCTGGCGGCGGAAGTTCGATTTGTGCAGGTTCAGGCCGACCAGAGCCTCGACCGTGCGCTGCAATTGCAACAGGGTAAAGCTGGCGGGCATGATCTCGAAGGCGACGGGGCGGTATTTGATCTTGGTCCGCAGTCGGGCGATTCCGGTGGCCAGAATGCGGCGATGGTCGCCCTGCATCGGCTGGCCAAAGCCGGGTCTGCCCCCGGCCTCGGGGATCAGCGCGGCCTCATACATCAACTCGTATCGTTGCAGCACCAGATCCTCGTTCCAGTTCCAGCCGTTCAGCCCGAAGGTGAAGTCGATGCGCTGGCGGCGCTGGCTTTGCAGATGCGGATCGCTGTCGGCCCATGCGCTCAGGCCCGCCGCGATCTGGTCCAGCGCCGCGGCCTGCGCATCGGCACCGTCGCGGCGATCCTCCCACGGGAAATATTCGTACCACCCATGCCATTCCGGCTGGCCCGCGCCGGGGGCTGCCTGTTCGCGCACCAGCCCCAGATAGCTGATCGAGATCCGGCGCATCCCCGCCCCGGCGCCGGGGTCGCGATCGCCATCGGCAAAGGTGTAAAGCTGTTCCAGAAACCCCACCGGGTGGCCGGTCTGGCTTTCGATCCAGTCGCGCAATCCGGCCTGAAGGCTGGTTTGCGAGGATTCGAACGGCCCCGACGGCAGCGCCTTGCCCGCTCGGATCGTCATGACCCGGGGCTCATTCGCCGTCACCGCCGCCAGCACGGCGATCAGTTCGGCCTGCGCAAATCCAGTCTCCACGGAATAACCCACCTTTTTATTCAGCCCTATCATGGGCATATCCCCTGTCAAGCACCGCCGCCACGTCAACCCCGGACAGGCTGTCAGGGTTTCGCATCGCCCTGCCGCAACGCGGCCAGAAGGTCGTGGAAACGGTCGCCCTGCACGATGACATGCTGATGCAGCGCCGCCGCAGCAGCGTCGGCATCGCCCGCGCGGATCGCCGCCACAATGGCGTCATGTTCGCTGAAGGAACGCGCCATGCGATTGCGCACCTGCAGTTGCATCCGTCGATAGGGTTGCAGCATCGCATGCAGCCGCGCGGCCTCCTGTTCTAGAAACGCGTTATGCGTGGCGCGATAGATGCAGTGATGGAACATCGAGTTATGGGCGTAATAGCCATCGACATCACCAGCCTCGGCCAGTTCCCGGCAGCGCAGATGGGTCGCCTCGAAATCCGCCATTTCCGCTTCGGTGATCCGGCGCGCCGCCAGACGGCCGCAGGTCGCCTCGGTTTCGGCCATCACCTCGAACCGCTCGGCCAGTTCTTCCGCCGACCAGGAACTGACGAAGGTTCCCCGCTTGGGCATGACCCGCACCAGCCCCGAGGATTCCAGCTGATACAGCGCCTCGCGGATCGGAGTGCGCGAACAGTCGAACTCTCGTTCCAGCGCCTCGGGGTCCAGACGTTCGCCGGGCAGATAAACCCCCTGAACGATGGCGTTTTCAAGGGCGTTCCTGATCCGTAACGCATTGGGAATAGAGCGCATCCGAACCTCCCTGCTCATGCGATCAACATAGGTGATGCCTGCGCAAACATCCATCCTTTCACTTGTTATATACAACATGGATCAGCAAGAGTATAACACCAATGCGACAGATTCGCGCGGCTTGGGAGGGCGGCGGATCGTCAGGGCCGGATGTCCGGCGCAGGGATTGCAAGGAAGAGGAGCCGCGCATGACCCCACATCTGATTTCCATCTATGCACTGGTGGCGATGTTCGTCATCGCCACGATCTGGCCGATCAACATGGGCGTTCTGGCCTTTGTCGGCGCGTTTCTGGTCGGTACGCTGCTGGCGGCGCAGACGACGAAGGACATCATCGGCGGATTTCCCGGCGGGCTGTTCCTGACGCTGGTCGGCATCACATGGCTGTTCGCGCTGGCGCAGAACAACGGCACCATCGACTGGCTGGTGCGCATGGCCGTCCGCGCCGTCAAGGGCCGCATCGGCGCGATCCCGTGGATCATGTTCGGCATCTCGGCCATGCTGACTGCGGTGGGCGCGGTCAGCCCTGGCGCGGTGGCGATCGTGGCGCCGATCGCGCTGGGGTTCGCCTTCCGCTATCACATCTCGCCCATGCTGATGGGGATGATGGTGGTTCACGGCGCGCAGGCCGGGGGTTTTTCGCCGATCAGCATCTATGGCGGGATCACCAATGGCGTGGTCGCGCAGGCCGGGCTGCCGCTGTCGCCGATGACGACCTTTGCCGCCAGCTTTTTCGTCAATGCCGCCGTGGCGCTGATCCTGTTCATGTTGCTGGGCGGGCGCAAGCTGATGTCGGCGCGGATGGAAACGGTCGAATCGGTGAATGTCCCGCATGTCGAGATCACCCGCGCCGCCACCGGCCCGCAGATCTTCGGCGACAGCGAGGCGCAGGCGCTGACCCGCCGCGTCAGCGAGGAAGGCGGCCGGGGCGATTCCAACCGGCTGGTGGCCGAAACGCCCGAGGGCGATCAGCCCGACGGAACCCCCTATCAGATCTTCACGCTGCTGGGGCTGGGGCTGCTCGCGGTGTTGGTGCTGGCCTTCAATCTGGATATCGGCTTTGTCGCCCTGTCCATCGGTCTGGCGCTGTCGCTGTGGAACCCGACCATGCAAAAGCGCGCGATGGCGCAGGTTGCTTGGCCCGAGATCATGCTGATCACCGGCGTTTCGACCTATGTCGCGGTGCTGGAATATATGGGCACCATCGATTTCGTGGGCGACAGCGTGGCGGGCATGGCATCGCCCATGCTGGCCGCGCTGATGCTGTTCTTCATCGGCGCGGTGGTGTCGGCCTTCGCCTCATCCACCGCCGTTCTGGGGTCGCTGATCCCGCTGGCGGTGCCGTTCCTGCATGGCGAAACCGGGGTCGGTGCCATCGGCTTCATCGCCGGGATGGCGGTTGCCTCGACCATCGTGGATGTCAGCCCCTTCTCGACAAATGGCGCGCTGGTGCTGGCCAATGCGCATGGGGTGGACCGGCAGGTCTTCTTCCGCAAACTGCTGAGCTATGGCGCGCTGGTGACGGTCGTCGCACCGGTCGTGCTGTGGATCATCTTCGTCGTGCTGCCGGGTTGATCCCGGCGGCCCCATCCCCACGGAGGTCGCAATGACCAAGACCGAACAACCCCGCCGCCAGTCCCGGCCCGCCTTTCTGGGCGATCTGTTCGAATCCCTGACCGAGCGTGGCCGCCGCCTGCTGGGCTGGCGCGAGACGGAAGGCCGCGACGCCATCGAGGCCCCCGACCTGTCCGAACTGGCCGAGCGGTTGCTGTCTCGGCGGGGCGAGGCGTCGGGCGTTGTTCTGGCCCGGGGTCTGCTGACGGCCTTCGATCACGCCGATCCGCCCGCGCGGCTGGCATTCCTGCAAACGCTGGCCGATCGCTTCGGGCCCGATCCCGAACTGGTCGGACCGGCGGTGGCCGCGGTGCAGAAGAACCCGGGCGCGGTCGAGGCCGTCGAGGCCCTGCACGCCGCGTCCGAGCCGCGCCGTCAGGAATTGCTGCGCCGCCTGAACCTTGCGCCGGGCGGCACCGCCGCATTGGTGCGGATGCGCGAGGAATTGCTGCGCCACCTGCGCGATCAGCCGGACCTGAGGCGGCTGGACAGCGATTTCGCGCATCTGTTCGCCTCGTGGTTCAATCGCGGTTTTCTGGTGCTGCGCCATATCGACTGGAACACCCCGGCCAGTATCCTTGAAAAGATCATCCGCTATGAGGCGGTGCACGCAATCCGGAACTGGGATGATCTGCGTAACCGCCTGCAGCCGACCGACAGGCGCTGCTATGGCTTTTTCCATCCGCAATTGGTGGACGAGCCGCTGATCTTCGTCGAGGTCGCGCTGACCACCTCGATCCCCGACAATGTCGGCGGACTGCTGGATCTGTCGCGCCAGCCGATCCGCGCGGGGGATGCGAATACGGCGGTCTTCTATTCGATCTCGAACACGCAGCGGGGGCTGGCCGGGGTCTCGTTCGGCAATTTCCTGATCAAGCAGGTGGTCGAAGAGTTGAAGGCCGAACTGCCCGATATCCGCAGTTTCGTCACCCTGTCGCCAGTGCCGGGCTTTGCCGCGTGGTTGGCCCGGACCCGCGCCGATGAAACCTCGGATCTGCTGGACGCCGACCAGCGTATCGCGCTGGCCGCGCTGGACGAGCCCGAATGGCACAAGACCCCCGCCAAGGCCAAAGCGCTGCGTGATCCGCTGCTGGCCGCCGCCGCCGCTTATTTCCTGCGCGCCCGCGACAAGGCCGGACGCGTGCCCGACCCGGTGGCGCGATTCCATCTGGGCAATGGCGCAAGGCTGGAGCGGCTGAACCATCTTGGCGACATCTCGGCCAACGGGCTAAAACAGTCGCACGGGCTGATGGTCAATTACCTCTATGACCTCGACCGGATCGAAGTGAACCACGAAGGTTTCGCCGAGCGCAGCCATGTCGCCGCCTCGGACAGCGTAACCGCCGCCCTGACCGCAACCCGATCCTGATCCCCTCTTTCGCAGGAGTTTCCATGAGTGCGAACCTGTTCGATATCCTCGCCCGCAATATCGCCGATCCCGATGCCACCGCGATCGAGACGCTGACTGCCGGGACGATCAGCTATGGCGATCTGATCGCCCGGACCGGCAGGATGGCCAATGCGCTGACCGGGCTTGGTGTGAAACCGGGCGACCGGGTGGCGGTGCAGGTTGAGAAATCGGTCGAGGCGATCACCCTCTATCTGGCGACCGTGCGGGCGGGGGCGGTGTTTCTGCCGTTGAATACGGGCTATACCCCGACCGAGATGGACTATTTCATCGGCGATGCCGAACCTGCGATCCTTGTCTGCGATCCTGCGCGGCAGGCCGATCTGCAAGAGACGGCCGGGCGGGCCGGGGCGCGGCTGATGACGCTGGACGCCGCAGGGGGCGGCAGCCTGACCGATGCGGCCGCCGCCGCGCCCGATGCTTTCGAAACCGTGCCGCGACAGGCCGATGATCTGGCGGCCTTGCTTTATACCTCTGGCACCACCGGGCGGTCCAAGGGCGCGATGCTGACCCATGGCAATCTGGTCTCGAACGCGCAGGCGCTGCGCGAGGCATGGCACTATACCGACCGGGACGTGCTGATCCACGCGCTGCCGATCTTTCATACCCACGGGCTGTTCGTCGCAACGAATGTGACGCTGCTTTCCGGCGCCTCGATGATCTTCCTGCCTAAATTCGACATGGACCGGATTTTCGAGGCGATGGCGCGCGCCACCGTACTGATGGGCGTGCCGACCTTCTATGTCCGCTTGCTGGAGGACGACATGCTGAACGCCGAGACGACCCGCAACATGCGGCTGTTCATCTCGGGCTCGGCCCCGCTGCTGGCCGAGACGCATCGCGAATGGCAGGCGCGTACCGGCCACGCGATCCTTGAACGCTATGGCATGACCGAAACCAACATGAACGCCTCTAACCCTTACGAGGGCGACCGGGTGGCGGGCACGGTCGGGCTGCCCCTGCCCGGCGTCGAGATCATCGTCACCGACCCCGAGACCGGCGCGGAACTGCCGCAGGGCGAGATCGGCATGATCGAGGTGCGCGGCGCCAATGTCTTCAAAGGCTACTGGCGGATGCCGGACAAGACCGCCGCCGAGCTGCGCGACAACGGCTTTTTCATCACCGGCGATCTGGGTCTGATCGACCAGCGCGGCTATGTCCATATCGTCGGGCGCGGCAAGGACCTGATCATCACTGGCGGCTATAACGTCTATCCCAAGGAAATCGAGACCGAGATCGACGCCATCCCCGGCATGATCGAATCCGCCGTGATCGGCATCCCGCATCGCGACTTTGGCGAGGCCGTGACAGCGGTGGTCGTACCCGCCGCCGGCTCCGTCGTGACCGAGCCGGCAATCATCGCCGCGCTGGAGGCACGGCTGGCACGGTTCAAGCAGCCCAAGCGGGTGATGTTCCTGAACGAGCTGCCGCGCAACACCATGGGCAAGGTGCAAAAGAACCTGCTGCGTGACCAATTCGCGGAACTTTATGATTGACGCAGAGAAATCAGGGGGTATCCGGCAGGACACTTCCTGACCCCTCACTGCGCCCAGACAACGATCTGCATTCCATAAACCATTCCCGCCAATGGTTCTCATCCCTCATCATGCAGCTTCAGAACAGTTCAATGCGGCACGCTGTCCCTCTCCGATCAGGGCAACGCCGAGTAGAGAAGAGCTTCCCCAAGCATGAACGATGCCCCGGATTGCTGCTCGCCCCCCATCTCAAGGCGCCGAAACTGCCCACATTCGGACGTAAGCGTCAGAAGCCCTCCTGGCAATACAAGGCCGAAGGCATCAACCAAGCCCGCTGTCCAGATTTCTTTCCGCGCTGAAGGCCTGTGAACAACTAAAGCATTTCTACTGAACCCTGAATCGTTTGGGGTTCCGTCGCAGCGCGGATCGTGATTCCCTTCTGTCTGGGAGGATAGATCATGTCAGCACCATTGCCGTCGGCGCTCCGGACGCGGTTTCAGCGATATATCGAGGAGGGTTTAAGCGGTCGGGCGGCGGCGCTGCGGCTGAAACTCTCGCCGGCGACCGGAGCACGTTGGGGCCGGGCGATCAGGACCAGGGGGCATGCCGAACCATTGCCCCAGGGACGTCCCAAAGGGCATGGAAAGCTTGCCCCGCACCGGGCCTTTTTCGAGGAACTGCTCGCACAGGATCCCGACATCACGCTGTTCGAACTCAGGGACGCGCTGGTCGCAGCGGAAGGCGTTCGTGTCCATCACTCGTCCATTGCCAGTCTGCTGTCGCGGCTTGGGTTCACCTATAAAAAAAGTCGCTGGTGGCCGCCGAACGCCGCGGTGCCAGGGTAAGACAGCGGCGAACCGACTGGTTCGAGCATCGCTTGCCAGCCATCGCGGATCGGCCGGAACGCGTGGTTTTCATAGACGAGACCTCGGTGAAGACCAATCTCACCCGCCTGCGGGGACGTGCCCTGCGCGGCACACGCCTGACCATGGATGCGCCCTTCGGCAGCTGGGGAACACAGACCCTGATCGCCGGGCTCACACCGGATGCCCTGATTGCGCCCTGGTGCATCCGGGGCGCAATGGACGGCCCCGCCTTCGCAGCCTGGGTTCGCGAGGTCCTGATCCCGGAGATCGAGCCGGGAACCGTGGTGATCCTCGACAACCTTGCCACCCACCACAACAAGCAGGCTGCTGAGGCTCTGCGTGCCCATCGCTGCTGGTTTCTCTATCTGCCGCCATATTCGCCGGACCTGAACCCCATCGAAATGGCATTCGCAAAACTCAAGGCGCACCTGCGCAGGATCGGGGCAAGAACATTTACCGACGTCTTCAAGGCCATCGGCGAATGTTGGAACTACTTCAAGGCCGCAGGATATGTCGCAGGTTAAAACAGAAATGCTTTAGGGCGTGTTAACACTTGATCATATCGACGATGAGAACGAAGTTCAGGAATGCCCGGAACAAAAATCCATGGCTACACCATGGGCTCCAGTGATCGTACGATGCCCGAATTTGCCGAAGCTCTCGACAGCCCGCCGGCTCCCTATGACACAGGTGACGGTACTCCCTCCCCGATGCCGGAGCGGTTAGTGGAACTTGCCAACTATCTGGAATCCATTCAGGCGCAGTAACAGCATCTGAATCAGGCTGGCGCGGATTAAACATCCCGGCGCGATGCCGGTCCGATCACGGTCGATGTAGAGTATGTCGCCCGCATGGGAAGGCAGGTCGTGCCAGTTCGGTCAGCCTTTCCGCAAGCCCCGAACGAACCGGAAGATCGCGTAGCCTGCCGCGACGACATAGAGGAAACTGCCGATGAACATGATGCCATAGACGGCGGCGAAGAGATCGCGGTCCAGTTCGTAGCTATGAGGTTCGAGAGTCGCGGAGTAGATGAACATCGAGATGAGATAGCCGATGGCATAGCCCAGCAGCCCACATGCCGGAACAAGCACGACCAGCCCGACGAGAAGGAGCGCGATTTTCTTCAGCATGGCGTGCCTCACTGGAAATCCGTCAGATGATCGAGTGAGAACCTGTCGGAACCGCTCTCGCAGATGTGCCAGTCCTTCTCGGCATTGGACTCGTCGTGACGACCGTGGCACCAGCCCCGTTCGTTCAGCGCCAGCCCGTAGATGATCATCGCCTTGCAGGCGACGACGACCTCGACGTCGCGGCTCGGGTTCCTGAGGCAGAGATCGCCGGCATCATGGTGAAGTTCCTTCAGCCGATCATCGCTCTCGGTCGCTTCATCGAAAAGCGGTTCATCAGCCTGGGCCGGCAGGTGACAACCGGCCGCTGCGATCATCGACATGAGGCCAAGTGTGGTCAGGCGCAATGGGACCTCCTCTTCATTCGAAAAAGTCGCATATGTCGCGCTTCATATCACAATCGGGCCTTCGCCGACACAACCCTGCCATTTGCACGCCGCCTTGGGCAGTTTGCGGCCGATGGCACCTGTCGGCCTGCCGGAGGGTTCGGCAGCGGGGGCGGTTCCGGATTGTCCCCCGTCAGTGCCCTTGGAACAGCCGAGTTGATTTTGTAACGGAAGGCTTCTGGCCTATCGCAACCACCGAGACGTGACGATGAGACAGAAACCCGGAACAGCGAAGCCGACGGCGGAGTTGTTGGTTAACGGCATCTAGGGGTCGGTCAGAGACAGGCCAATGCCGCGCGGCATCTGATATGACTGCTGTCCTATCGTGATTTTTCCTTTCGCGCTGCTCCGATCGGCGCCAGACTTGCGCCGGTAATCTGCGCGCCATTCGCCAGCCTTTCGATGAAATCGCGCGAGGCGCGGGCCCAGGCTGCTTTCTCCAATGCCTGCGCAATCTTCGGGCGCACAGCCTCATAGGGCAGCACCTGCCCCGGTGCGATTGCGTTCAGTCGGATGATGTGCCAGCCATGGCGCGACAGGATCGGGACCGGCGTAGTCTGACCATCGGACAAACCGCGCAGGGCCGTCTCGAACTCAGGCACGGTGTCGCCGGGGCCAAGCTGGCCCAGATGGCCACCCTGAGCCTTTGAATTGCAATCGCTTTCGCGCGCAGCTGCGGCAAAGGTCTTTGCGTCACCGTCCAGCCGCGCCAGCACGGCCTTGGCCCGGGCGCCGGCCATCGCAGTCTCCGCTTCGTCACGCGGATCGCAGGCACACAGGATATGCGACACATCCCACAGGGGTGCCGACCTGAACCGGGCCGGGTCCTGGTCCTTGGCCCACTCTGCCTGAACCTCTGAATCCGTGACCGGCGCAATCGTCAGCGCCTCGTCCAGAAGGGTGCGGATCAGCGCTTCATCCTCGGTCTCGACGCGACCGGGGGCCAGTTCCTCGGGATTGGGCGTCAACTGACGGGAATGGGCTTCCTGCAACAGCAGGGTGCGGATCGCCATCGCCTGCGCCGCCTTGCGCCAGGCGATGCCGGGTTTGTCCCTGGGGGCGATGTGGTTCTGAGCCTCGGCGGCGATGGCCGCCGAGGGAATGGTCTCGCCGTTCACGACGACATCGGGGAACAGGGCCATGTTCATCGCGATCACTCCGCCGGTGAGGTTATGGTGGGGCCGGATTTGCCTTGCCGGGTGTCATGGGCACGGCGGCGTTCCTCCAGCGGACGACGACGGCGCGAGCGCACGATCTGATAGCCGGGCCGCGTCAGCAGAAAGCGGAAGGGCGCAGCAAAGCCGGACCAGATATGCACCAGCCGGGTAAAGGGAAACAGCATGGTGATGATCAGCCCAAGGAATATGTGCAGCTTGAACAGCCAATGCACGTCCACGACCGTAACCCAGGCATTCACGTTCCAGGTGACCACGCTTTGCGACCATTCCATGAAGCGGATCATTTCGGCCCCGTCCATGTGCTGAAGCGACTGCGTGATGGTCAAAAGGCCGATGGCAAGCTGCATCCAGATCAGGATCATGATCAGGATATCCATCGTGGTGGATGTGGCGCGGATGCGCGGATCGGTCAGCCGGCGGTGGATCAGCATGGTGCCGCCGACAAGCGCGGCAAGCCCCGCCGGCCCGCCGATCAGGACCGCCATCCACTGCTTGAGGCCGTAGGGAACCCCAAGCGCATCCAGTATCCAGACCGGTGTGAACAGCCCGACAAGATGGCCGAAGAATACAGTCAGGATACCGACATGGAACAGGATTGACCCCCAGATCAGTTGCTTGCGGCGCAAAAGCTGGCTGGATGAGCTTTTCCAGGTAAATGGATCGCGTTCATAGCGCACGATGGACCCAACCAGAAACACCGTCAGCGCGACATAGGGCATGACTCCGAAGATGACAAAGTTGATGTCGAAATTGCCGAACATGTCATGCGCTCCTGTTCAGGGGTGTGGGCTTGTCCATAAGAGCCAGCATATCGCGGACCTGCGGGCAGCCGGCGTTCGGATCCGGACCGAAGGTCACTTCGGTTTCCTCCCAGACGGCATCCAGCGCGATCAGGTCGGTCGGGTCGTCGTCAGGCTGTTCCAGCAGGCCTGTCACGGCCTCCAGATCGGCCTGCGTGCCTGCCAGCTGGGAAAGCGCGGCGAATGTGGCATCATACCCGCTCTCGCGCCGCCCCAGGCGCTTGGAAAGCGCGTCGAAGATATGGGCCGCATCCGCCAAGATTTCCTGCACTTCGGCGAAGGGACGCGTCGACAGGAATTCCAGAAGCACCGGCAAGTGGTCGGGCAGTTCGGTGGTGGCAGGCTCAAAACCCGCCGCCCGGTAAGTTTCGATCAGGCTGACCATCGCGCCACCCCGGTCACGGCTTTCGCCATGAACATGTTCAAAAAGGTTCAGCGACAGCGTGCGTGACCGGTCAAAGAGCATCACATAGCCTTCCTGAACATCGAACAGATCGCCCTGCTCCAGGTCATTGGCCAGCCGTTGCAGCGCCGCGCGGGTCTGCGCTGACAACCGGGGGTCGGCGGCCAGAACGGCCCCGATCTCGGGCATGGCCTGTTGCAGTTCTGCCGTCGGATAGCTGAGCATCAGCGACAGCGCCTTGAGTGTGCGGTCCATCATCAGAATGACTCCAGTGGAAGGGCAAAGGATTTCTTCTTGCCGCCGAACAGGCTCGTCTTGCCCTGCTCGCCGGTGGAACATCCGTTGCCGTCGGTAAAGCCGCAGCCACCACGGATGTCGGCCCCTGCCTCGTTTTGTTCACGATGCGCAGTGGGGATCGCGAAGCGGTCCTCGTAATCGGCGATGGCCATGATCTTGTACATGTCCTCGATCATCCGGCCCGACATACCCACACGGGCGGCGATGCCTTCGTCACGCACGCCATCCACGGTCAGTGCCCGCATGTAGAGGCGCATCGCCGACATGCGTTCCAGCGCGTCAACGATGGGTTCCTCATCCCCCGCCGTCAGCATGTTGGCCAGAAACTGCACCGGTATGCGCAAGCTGCGTACGTCGGGCATCTGGTCGCTCATCGCAATCTGACCGGCCTGTGCCGCGTTCTGGATCGGCGACAGCGGGGGGATGTACCAGACCATCGGCAGCGTGCGATATTCCGGATGCAATGGGAAAGCGACCTTCCATTCCATCGCCATTTTCCAGATCGGACTGATCTTGGCGGCTTCGATCCAGTCCTCTGGCACGCCATCGCGACGGGCAGCGGCGATCACCTCGGGGTCATTCGGGTCAAGGAACACATCCAGCTGCGCCCCATAAAGATCGGTCTCGCGCTCGCTGCTTGCCGCCGCCTCAATCTTGTCGGCGTCATAGAGGATCACACCCAGATACCGGATGCGCCCGACGCAAGTCTCCGAACAGACCGTCGGCTGACCGGATTCGATGCGCGGATAGCAGAAGGTGCACTTCTCGGATTTGCCGGTATTCCAGTTGTAATAGACCTTCTTGTAGGGGCAGCCCGAAATGCACATCCGCCAGCCCCGGCACTTTTCCTGATCAATCAGGACAATGCCGTCTTCCTCGCGCTTGTAGATCGCGCCGGATGGGCAAGAGGCGGAACAGGTCGGGTTCAGGCAATGCTCGCACAGGCGCGGCAGATACATCATGAAGGTATTTTCATACTCTCCATAGATCTGCTTCTGGATGTTCTCGAAGTTGTAGTCCTTGGACCGCTTCGAGAATTCACCCCCCAGGATTTCCTCCCAGTTCGGCCCCTTCTCGATTTTTTCCATCCGCTCGCCGGTGATCCTGGACAGGGCGCGCGCGGTGGGAAAGGCGCTCATGTCGGGCGCGGATTTCAGGTGGTCATAGTCGAAATCGAAAGGCTCGTAGTAATCGTCGATTTCAGGCAGGTCGGGGTTGGCGAAAATATTCGCCAGAATCCGCCACTTGGACCCCTGCCTGGGGTGCAGCTTGCCCGACTTCGACCGCGTCCAGCCCCCGTTCCAGCGCTTCTGGTTTTCCCAGTCGGTCGGATAGCCGGTGCCGGGCTTGGTCTCGACGTTGTTGAACCAAGCGTATTCCACACCTTCGCGGCTGGTCCAGACGTTCTTGCAGGTGACGGAACAGGTGTGACACCCGATACATTTGTCCAGGTTCAGAACCTTGCCGATTTGTGCACGAACTTTCATTCCGCAACCTCCGCCTTCTGGACTGCCGGCGTGTCCAGCCAGTCAACCTTTTTCATTTTCCGCACGATGACAAATTCGTCACGGTTGCTGCCCACGGTGCCGTAGTAGTTGAACCCATAGGACAATTGCGCATAGCCGCCGATCATGTGCGTAGGTTTCAGCGTGGTGCGGGTAACCGAATTGTGGATGCCGCCGCGATTGCCGGTTTTTTCGGATCCCGGCGTGTTCACGATTTTTTCTTGCGCATGATACATGAAAAGTGTGCCCTGCTTGATCCGCTGGGACACCACCACCCGCGCGGTCAGTGCGCCGTTGACGTTGTAGGCCTCGACCCAGTCGTTATCGACAAGGCCCGCCTTCTGGGCGTCGATCTCGGACATCCAGACCACCGGCCCGCCCCGGTTGAGCGTCAGCATCAGAAGGTTGTCGGTATAGGTGCTGTGGATGCCCCATTTCTGGTGCGGCGTGATGAAGTTCAGCACGACATGCGGGTTGCCCTCGGCCGCGTCGTTGTTGACGGCCTTGGTGATGGTTTTCAGGTCCACCGGAGGGCGGTAGCTGACGAAGCCTTCGCCAAAGGCCCGCATCCAGAGGTGATCCTGATAGAGCTGCTGGCGGCCCGTCAGGGTGCGCCACGGAATCAACTCATGCAGGTTGGTGTAGCCGGCGTTGTAGCAGACCGTTTCGCTTTCAATCCCCGACCAGGTAGGCGAGGAGATGATCTTGCGCGGTTGCGCCGCGATGTCGTGGAAGCGGATCTTGGTATGGTGGGCCCCTTCGGCCAGATGGGCGTGGGGGCGACCAGTGGGTTTCTCCAGTTCCTGCCACGCCTTGACGGCGACTTCGCCGTTGGTTTCGGGTGCCAGCATCAGGATCATCTCGGCCGCGTCAATCGCGGTATCCAGTCGGGCCAGGCCATGCGAAACGCCTTCCTCTCGCACAACGCCGTTCAGCTCGCGCAGATGCCCGACCTCGACCTTCGTATCCCAATTGATGCCCTTGCCACCGTTGCCGAGTTTCTCCAGCAGAGGCCCGACCGAGGTGAACTTCTTGTAAAGATTAGGATAGTCCCGCTCGACCGCAACATAGTTCGGCGCAGTCTTGCCGGGGATCAGGTCACATTCGCCTTTCTTCCAGTCGCGGACATGCGCCTGTGCCAGTTCACCGGGAGTGTCATGCAACAGCGGCAACTGGACAATATCCGTCTCGACCCCAAGCACTTCGGGGGCCACTTCGCTGAACTTCCGGGCAATCGACTTGAAGATCTCCCAGTCGGACTTGCTTTCATAGGCCGGGTCCACCGCCGCCTGAAGCGGGTGAATGAACGGATGCATGTCGGACGTGTTCAGGTCATCCTTTTCGTACCAGCTCGCGGTGGGCAGGACGATGTCGGAATAGACGCAAGTGGTGGACATCCGGAAGTCGATGGTCACCAGCAGATCAAGCTTGCCCTGCGGCGCCTCGTCATGCCAGACGGCCTCTTTCGGCTTCGCGCCGCCTTCCTCGCCCAGCTCCTTGCCCAGCACGCCGTGCTGGGTGCCCAAAAGGTGCTTTAGGAAATATTCATGCCCCTTCCCGCTCGACCCCAGAAGATTCGACCGCCAGACAAACAGGTTGCGCGGCCAGTTTTCCGGGGCATCCGGGTCTTCGCAGGACATTTGCAGCGCGCCGGATTTCAGCTGTTCCGCAACATAGGCCGGAATGGCCTTGCCAGCTGCCTTCGCAGCCTTGGACACGTCCAGCGGATTGGTTTTCAGTTGCGGTGCCGAGGGTAGCCAGCCCATCCGCTCGGCCCGGATATTGTAGTCGATCAGGGAAATGTCCCAGTCGCCTTTGGGCGCGGTGGGCGAAAGGATCTCATCCGCGCGCAGCGTCTCATAGCGCCACTGGTCGGTATGGGCATACCAGCACGACGTCGAATTCATCTGTCGCGGCGGCCGGTTCCAGTCCAGCGCAAAGGCCAACGGAGTCCAGCCGGTCTGCGGGCGCAGCTTTTCTTGTCCCACATAGTGCGACCAGCCGCCGCCCTCCTGGCCGATGCAGCCGCACATCACCAGCATGTTGATGATGGCGCGATAGGCCATGTCCATGTGGTACCAGTGGTTCAGGCCGGCGCCGAGGATGACCATGGACTTGCCGCGTGTCTTTTCGGCATTGCCTGCGAATTCCCGGGCGACGGCAATGATCTTTTCCCGATCAACGCCGGTAATCTTTTCGGCCCAGGCCGGGGTGTAAGGGCAGTCGTCGTTGAAGTCCTTCGACACCCATTTGCCGCCAAGGCCACGGTCAAGCCCGTAATTGGCGCAGAGCAGGTCAAACACCGTTGCAACCAGCGCCTGCGTGCCGTCGGCCAGAGTCACGTGCCGCACCGGGATGTTGCGGGTCAGCACTTCGGGGTGATCGCACTTCACGAAATCGCCTGTCGCAACCCCACCGAAATAGGGGAAATCGACGCCCACAACCTCGTCATGGTGTTCTTCAAGAATCTGGCTCAGCCGCAGCTGCGCCGTCGCCCCATTGGCGCGCTGTTCAAGGTTCCACTTGCCTTCCTCACCCCAGCGGAAACCGATCGATCCGTTGGGCGCCACGACCTGATTTGACGCTTCGTCAAAAGCCACCGTCTTCCAGTCGGGGTTGTTGGCTTCACCAAGACCTCCGGCGCAATCCTCGGCCCGCAGCATACGGCCGGGAACGAGGCGACCGTCCCTGTCCTCCAGACGAACAAGCATCGGCATGTCGGTGTATTTGCGGGCGTAGTCCTCGAAGTATTCGGCCTGCCGGTCCAGATGGAATTCGCGCAGGATCACATGGCCCATGGCCATCGCCAGCGCCGCATCGGTGCCAGCCTGCGGGTTCAGCCAGATGTCGCCGAACTTGGCCGCTTCGGAATAATCGGGGCTGACGACCGCGGATTTGGTGCCGCGATAGCGGACCTCGGTATAGAAATGGGCGTCGGGCGTGCGGGTTTGCGGCACATTTGAGCCCCAGAGCATCAGAAAGCCCGCGTTGTACCAGTCCGCGCTTTCCGGCACGTCGGTCTGTTCGCCCCAGGTCTGCGGGGATGCCGGCGGCAGGTCGCAATACCAGTCGTAAAAGGACATGCAGGTACCGCCCAGAAGACTGAGATACCGCGATCCAGCCGCATAGCTGACCATCGACATAGCCGGGATGGGCGAGAAACCGAAGACGCGGTCAGGCCCATAAGTCTTCGCTGTATAGGCGTTGGCCGCGGCAATGATCTCTGTCGCCTCGTCCCAGGTCGCACGCACGAAGCCACCCTTGCCGCGTGTCCTGGTGTAAGACGCGCGCAGTTCGGGATCATTCTGGATGGCGGCCCAGGCGGCCACCGGAGTCATCGTGGGACGCATCTTGCGCCAGGCCCGCATCAGCGCTCCACGGATCAGCGGGTTCTTCACGCGGTTGGCGGAATACAGATACCAGCTGTAGGACGCCCCCCGCGCACAGCCCCGCGGCTCATGGTTGGGCAGGCCCGCCCGGGTACGCGGATAGTCGGTCTGCTGCGTTTCCCAGGTTACGATGCCCGACTTGACGTAAATCTTCCACGAACAGGACCCGGTGCAGTTCACCCCGTGGGTCGATCGCACGATCTTGTCGTGCCGCCATCGGTTTCTATAGACATCTTCCCAATCTCGGTTCTCGCGCGTGGTCTGGCCCCAGCCATCCGAGAATTGCTCAAGCTCTTTGCTTTGGAAGAAGTTCAGTCTGTCGAGCAGGTGGCTCATCATGGCTTCCTTTCGTTATTCTGCAGGGTGGGTGGCGGCGATGGCACGGCCGCGCTCGATATCATGGAGAAGCCCGCCCGGACGCGTATAAACAGCCCAGGTGATGGCAAGGCACAGAAGATAGAAGGCCAGGAACAGCCACAGCGCGCCGATCGGGCTTCCGGTCATGGCGATGGAGGAGCCATAGGCCTTGGGGATGAAGAACCCGCCATAGGCCCCGATGGCGCTGGTGAAGGCGACGATCCCGCCCGATTCCATGGCAATCTGGCGGGTACGGTCCGTGCCGGTCAGCTGCGGCATGAGGCGGGGCACTTCCCGGCCCATGATCATGGGGATCATCTGGAAGGTCGAGGCGTTGCCGACCCCGGTAAAGAAAAACAGCGCCATGAAGCCCGCAAAAAAGCCCGCAAAGCTGCCCGCCTGAAGGGAAAGGATCACGCCAAGGACCGAGACGGTCATGCCGACGAAGACCCAAAAGGTGACGCGCCCGCCGCCGAATTTATCGGAAACCCAGCCCGTGCCGGCGCGGGACAACGCACCGATAAGCGGCCCGAGGAAGACGTATTGCAGAGAGTCGATATCCGGAAAGGCGATCCGGCTGAGCAGCGGGAAGCCCGCCGAGTAGCCGATGAAGCTGCCGAACGTGCCGATGTAGAGGACGCACATCAGCCAATTATGTGTGCGGCCAAAGATTACCGACTGCTGGGCAAAGCTGGCCTTCGCATCTGCGATGTCGTTCATCCCCAGCCATGCGGCGATGGTCGAGATCATAATGAACGGCACCCAGACAAAGCCCGCGTTCTGCATCCAGAGCTCGCTGCCGTCGGTCAATGCTTGCGGTGCCCCGCCCATGGCACCGAAGACACCCATCGAGATGACCAGCGGCACCAGGAACTGCATCACGCTGACGCCAAGATTGCCAAGACCTGCGTTCAGCGCCAGCGCGTTGCCCTTTTCGGCCTTGGGGAAGAAGTAACCGATATTGGCCATGGATGAGGCGAAGTTGGCCCCGCCAAGGCCGCACAAGAGGGCCAGCACAAGGAAGATGAAGTAGGGGGTGTCAAGGTTCTGCACGGCATAGCCGATGCCAATGGCGGGAAGCATCAGCGATGCGGTGGACAGCGTCGTCCAAAGTCTGCCACCGAAGATCGGCACCATAAAACCATAGAATATCCGCAGCGTCGCCCCTGACAGCGCAGGAACTGCGGCCAGCCAGAACAGCTGCTCGGACGTGAAGGCAAAGCCGATCAGCGGCAGCTTCGCCACGACCATCGACCAGACCATCCAGACCGAGAAGGCCAGAAGCAGCGCCGGAATCGACAGCCACAGGTTGCGCCGCGCGACGGTCCGGCCCTTTCCGGCCCAGAACTGTGGATCTTCCGGACGCCAGTCCTCCAGCACGCGCGGCATGGCGGTGCGTTCCGGATGGTGGATCGACTGCATCTCGGGCAGTTGTGGCAGGCGGTCCAGCACCTCACCATGTGCGGCGCGTTCCATCACGCGAATCGACAGGTGCATCCAGGTCAGCGCAATGGCGACCAGCACGAACAGCAGCACAAAGCACGATGTATAAATGCCCGTCAGGTCCAGAAGCGCACCGAAGGCGATGGGCAGGACAAAGCCGCCCAGGCCGCCGATCATGCCCACAAGACCCCCGACCGCACCCACATTTTTTGGATAATAGACCGGGATGTGCTTGAACACCGCGGCCTTCCCAAGGCTCATGAAGAAACCAAGCGCAAAGAGCGTGGCGATGAAGGGCCACAGGCCCATGCTGGTAGAAAAGGCGATGACGCCATCCTTGCCCTGGATGACATAGTCGGTGGGCGGATAGGACAGCATGAACAGGAACAGCATGGAAAAGCCAAAGGTCCAGTACATGACGGACCGCGCCCCGAACTTGTCCGACAGAAGCCCGCCATAGGCTCGAAATAGGCTGGCGGACAGGCTGAAGGTCGCGGCCGCCATGCCGGCCGTGCGCACGTCAACGCCATAGACGTCGATCAGGTAATGCGGCAGCCACAGCGCAAGCGCCACGAAAGCACCAAACACGAAAAAATAGTAGAGCGAGAAACGCCAGACCTGCAGTTTCTTCAGCGGCGCGAACTGTTGCGCAAAGCCGGGTGCCCTGGCCCCCGTCCTGCGTCGCTCGACCAGCATCGGGTCGTCCTTGGCAAAGACGAAGAAGATCACGCCCATCAGGGCAAGCGCGGCAGCCCAGATATTGGCCACCCCTTGCCAGCCATAGGCCACCATCACGAAAGGGGCGACAAACTTGGTCACAGCCGCGCCGATATTGCCCGCCCCAAAGATGCCCAACGCCGCGCCCTGGTGGCCCGCGTCATACCAGCGGCTGACATAGGCCACGCCGATGATGAACGACCCTCCCGCCAGGCCCACGCCCAAAGCCGCGACCAGATACATGATGTACGTATCGGCAAAGGTCAGGGCCCAGGTCGCCATTGCCGCAAGCAGCATCTGGCCCGAGAACACCAGACGTCCGCCGTATTTCTCGGTCCAGACACCCAGAAATATCCGGGTCAGCGATCCCGTCAGGACCGGAGTGGCGACCAGCAGGCCGAACTGGGTGTCGTTCAGACCCAACTCGCCTTTGATGGCCACCCCGATGATGGAAAAGATCGTCCAGACCGCGAAACAGGTGGTGAAGGCGATTGTGCTCAGGCTCAAGGCTCGCGTCTGATCAGCGCGTGAGACTGTGACGGCAGATTGCATGACAGAGAGCTCCGGCAAGAATGGCGTGGTCACCCGGGAAGGGATCGCAAGCAGACGTACTGACGGAACGGACCATAAATATTGATCTAGATCACACTGAGACCGCGATCGTAGCGAAATAAATGACCCAACAAAATTTGTTGTCGCAGCCTCATTGCCACATCAATCTGTTGCTTTTGGCAATCAATTGATGACTTGACAAAAATCAAATGATGCGGTGATCTGACAACCTATGCGGAGTGCAGGGACATGCCACAGGCACAGTATCCGGAGATTCGGGCCCTCTGCCTGTTTGCAGGAATGACGGAGGCAAATTTTCAATCGCTCATGCGCGGTGCCTATGTGCATAATTTCCCTCCGCAGATCGAATTGATCGGCGAAGGTGAACCCAGCGACTTTCTGCACATCGTCCTGTCCGGCTCTGTCGATCTGTTTTCAACATGGAACGGTCGCGACACCAGCCTCGCGACCGTGCGGCCGATCTCGACCTTCATTCTGGCGGCAACGATCAAAAACGCCCCCTATCTGATGTCTGCAAGAACGCTGGAAAAAAGCCGGATCGTCCTGATCCCCAGCCAGGACGTACGCGCCGTCTTCGATGTAGACGGCAATTTCGCCCGGGCGATAGTGACGGAACTCGCGCAGTGTTATCGCTCGGTCATCAAGGCACAGAAGGATCTCAAGCTTCGGACCTCGCTCGAACGGCTGGCAAACCATCTTCTGCGTCATCAGAAGCGTGCTGGCGGAGGAGGTTCCTTCGAGCTGGATTTCGAAAAGCGCCGTCTCGCCTCGGTCCTGGGCATGACCGCCGAGAATCTCAGCCGGGCCTTCAAGGGCCTTCAGCCATACGGTGTCACTGTCGAGGGACCGCGCATTTACATTGACGATCAGGCCGATCTGGAGAGGTTCGCAAAACCGACCCCCCTCATCGATGATCACTCGATTTGATTGTAAGGATAGCGGGCTGACCTCAGCCCGCAGCGGGTGCGCTGCGATCAGCTGCAAATACAGGGCCAGACCTGCCGCAAGGCGCGGAAGCGGCAACCGAAGGAGTGCGGCGGTTTAGGGTCCATCCCTATAAGTTTCACAAGCAGAAGATGATGATCGCGGCCAGGATGACGGCGTTGAAGAAGATGCCGCCGCATCGCTCATACACGCCAGTCTTTCAGGCGACCGATGCGATTCTCGATGCGGTCGCGCTTGCGATAAGGGCGCTTGCTGTATCTGGCGGGTTTTCTGCGCTTCTTGCCTCGGGTGGGATGCAGGGGCGCATCCCGCGGTCCTTGAGGTCGTCGCGCAGCCAATCGGCATCATAAGTCTTGTTACCCGGGAAGCGCTTCATTTTCGGCAAATGACGCAGCAACACAAGGGCACCGCGGCTGTCGGCCTTCTTGCCGGGGAAGAGAAAGAAGTCCAGCGGTCGCCCTTTGTTGTCGCTGAGTATGCGCAGCCTTGCAGTCGTCGGATCGCGCTCGGCCCTGCACCTTGGGAAAGAAAAGCGAAGTCGCCGCATCTGCTGCGCGCTTAGCCGGAAGTATCGCTTGTTACGCATGCTCATGACCAGCGCGAACCCCTTAGCACGCTGGTCATGAAACAGAGATTAATAAGGGATGGCACCTAGATAAAGGTCAGCCCGATCGAGATGATGATCCCCGACAGCACCAGATGCAGCGTGCAGAAGCCCATGATGTCCTTGGCCCGCAGCCCGGCGATACCAAGGATGGGCAGCGCCCAGAACGGCTGCACCATGTTCGTCCAGCTGTCGCCCCAGGCGACCGCCATCGAGGCCCGCGCGGCATCCACCCCAAGTGCCTCGGCCGCGGGCAGGATCACCGGCGCCTGGATCGCCCATTGCCCCCCGCCCGACGGCACGAAGAAGTTGACGATCCCCGCGCTGATGAAGGTCCAGAACGGGAAGGTCTCGGCCGAGGCGAACGAGATCATCGCCAGCGAGATCGTCTCGGCCAGCCCCGAATTCAGCATGATCGCCATGATCCCCGCATAGAAGGGAAACTGGATGACGATGCCCGCGCCGCCCTTGACGCCCTCGTTCAGGCTGGCCAGCAGCCGGCGCGGCGTGCCATGCAGCAGGATCGCGATGAACAGGAACAGGAAGTTCACGATGTTCAGCGTCAGCGTGCCCGCGTTCAGGAAATATTGGAACAGGAAGGCCAGGCCCGACACCCCGATCAGCAAGCTGAGCACGCGGCTGTTCTCCATCCGCTCGGCAGGGGTGCTGGGGGTGATCTCGGGCAGTTCGGGCTCGGCCAGAAGGGCGGGATCGACCAGCACCTGCTCGTCCTTCTTGGGCAGCATCATCCGGTTAACCAGCGGCACGGCGATGAACAGCCCCACCACGATGAACAAGTTGTAGCCTGCGAAGATCGTGCGATCGGTGGGAATGACGCCGATCATGGATTCGAACGGGTGACCCACCGTGGCGATGGCCAGCGGCACGGAACCGGCCAGCCCGCCATGCCAGACGATGAAACCCGAATAGGCCGAAGCGACCAGCAGCCGGTAATCGACCCGCACCTTGCGCGCGATGGCCTTGGCGAACAGCGCGCCCACGACCAGCCCGAAGCCCCAGTTGATCCAGCTTGCCGCCAGCGAGACATAGCTGACCAGCAGGATCGCCGCACCGGGAGAGTTCGCCAGATCCGCCAGTCGTTCCAGGATGCGTCGCACCAGCGGCGTCGAGGCCATCATGTAGCCGGTGACCAGCACCAGCAACATCTGCATGGAAAACGACAGCAGTTCCCAGAAGCCCGCACCCCACATGGCGATCACGGCAAGGGGACCCTGCCCCTCGATGCCGATCGCGGCGATCATCACCACCATCGTCAGCAGCACCACGAAGATATAGGGGTCGGGCAACCACCGATCGACCAGCCTGACCAGCGGTCGGGAAATGACGTTAAGCATGCTTGCACTCCTCGTTGATCCGTCCCGGAGAGATTTGCCGCGATCATCCCGACTGTCCACCGGGAAAGGCCCCGTGCGGCGCCCTGCCCTCCTGCCTGCCCTGACAGGTCAGGTGACGTATGAAAATCAGGGTTGCGGCGAAAACCGGCTGTCCATGACAGTCATGTATTGCCCGAGGTTGTGCAATCGTGTCACAGTTCCGTGAATAATACCGGTCAAGAGAGACACGGGAGTAATGCTGCCATGACAGCGATCATCGACTTTCTGAATACGGTCTTCTGGAGCTACATTCTGATCTATGGCCTGCTGGCGGTGGGTGTCTATTTCACCATCCGGCTGCGTTTCCAGCAGATCCTGCATTTCGGCGAGATGATCCGCTCGATCTCGGCGGCGCCCGAGACCGACCGGCAGGGGATCTCGCCCTTTCAGGCGCTGTGCACCAGCCTTGCCTCGCGGGTGGGCACCGGCAATATCGCTGGGGTCGCAGTGGCGCTGGTCCTTGGCGGACCCGGGGCGATCTTCTGGATGTGGATGGTGGCACTGGTCGGCATGGCCACGGCCTATTCGGAATCGACGCTGGCGCAGCTCTACAAGGTCAGGGATACCAGTTCGGCCGATGCCGTCTATCGCGGCGGTCCAGCCTTTTATATCGCGCGGGGGCTGGGTCTGCCCTGGCTGGGCGGGATCTTCTCGATCTGCCTGATCCTGTCCTTCGGGCTGGTCTTCAACGCGGTACAAGCCAATTCAATCGCCGATGCGATGGTCGGCGCCTTCGGCATACCCAAGCTGGTCACCGGCCTGGGGCTGGCCGCGCTGACCGCCATCGTGATCTTCGGCGGTATCCGCCAGATCGCCGTGGTGGCCGAGAAGGTCGTTCCCTTCATGGCGGGGGTCTATCTGCTGGTCGCGCTGATTGTCGTGGCCATGAACCTTGGCGAGGTGCCCACGATGCTGTGGCACATCATCGCCAATGCCTTCGGCCTGGTCGAGGCCGCGGGCGGCATCACCGGCGGCGTCATGGCCGCGATGCTGAACGGGGTGAAGCGCGGGCTGTTCTCGAACGAGGCCGGGATGGGCTCGGCCCCGAACATCGCGGCGGCAGCGACGCCCAACCCGCATCATCCCTCCAGCCAGGGCTTCGTGCAGGCCTTCGGCGTCTTCATCGACACGATCCTGATCTGCACCTGCACCGCGCTGATGATCCTGCTGTCGGGCGTCTATGTGCCCGGCGGGGAACTGACCGGCACCCAGTTGACCCAATCGGCGCTGGCCGACCATATCGGCGTGATCGGTCCATGGTTCGTGGCGGTCGCGATCTTCTTCTTCGCCTTTACCTCGATCATCGGCAACTACGCCTATTCCGAGATGGCGCTGGCCTTTCTGGGCGTCGGCAACAGGGCCGGGCTGACGACATTGCGCCTGCTGGTGCTGGTCATGGTGATCTGGGGTGCGCTTCAGGCGGTGACGACCGTGTTCGATCTGGCCGATGCCTCGATGGGACTGATGGCGACGATCAACCTGATCGCGATCATGGCGCTGTCGGGCACGGTGGTCGCGCTGACCCGCAACTATTTCGAGCAGCGCAAGGCCGGCGCCGTGCCGCGCTTTCATGTGAAGGATCACCCCGGGATGGCGAAAGGCGTCGATCCCGAGATCTGGAACTGAGGCGCCATCACATTTCACGCCCCGCTTCCGTTGCCGATACTCACCGGCAACGGGATTGCGGGACAGAGGGCCGGTAATCTTTTTCCGAAAGCCCCATGCGACCGGCCCATCTGGTCACGTCCCGGCGACGGCACAAGTCTTCCGGGTACCGCCGATCCACCCTTAACACGCGGCAGCAGATTGAAAGATATGATGATTGGGGTGGATCTGGCAGACCATGTTTTCCAGATCCACCCCAATCACCTCAGATCCTCTGGCAACAGCGCATCGGGGAAGTTCTGGTAGCTGACGGGTCGCAGGAATCTGCGGATGGCCATGGTGCCCACGGATGTCGCGCCGAAATTGGTGCTGGCGGGGTATGGACCACCATGAACCATGGCGTCGCAGACCTCGACCCCTGTCGGAAAGCCGTTGACCAGCACCCGGCCCGCCTTGCGTTCCAGTACCGGCAGCAAGCGTTGCGCAACGGACAGATCGGCATCATCCATGTGAAGCGTGGCAGTCAGCTGGCCCTCGAACCCCCTGGCCAGTCGCTCCATCTCGTCCACGTCGCGGACCCGGACGATCAGGCCCAGAGGGCCGAAGACCTCTTCGCCAAGCTCATGGTCCTGAAGCCAGGCTTCCGCCGTGGTCTCATAAAGGTTCGGACGGGCCTGGCGATCCGTGCTGTCGGTGGTCAGGATCGGCTTTACCGCATTGCGGTCGTCGAAGCGGGCCTTGCCATCGCGATAGGCCTTCGCGATACCGGGGGTCAGCATCACCTGCGGAGCGACCTCGGCCAGCGCGTTTTCGGCGGCTTTGGTAAAGCGGTCGACATCGGCGCCGTCCAACACCACGGCAATGCCGGGATTGGTGCAGAACTGACCCGCACCCATGGTCAGCGATCCGGCCCAGCCGCTGCCGATCGTGTCGGCCCGCGCCGCCATCGCGGCAGGCAGCAGGAACATGGGGTTGACCGAGCCCAGCTCGCCAAAGAACGGGATCGGCTCGGGGCGCTGTGCGCAAAGGTTGAACAGCGCCCGGCCCCCTGCAAGGCTGCCGGTGAAGCCCACCGCCTTGATCCGTGGATGCTGGACCAGCGCGGTTCCGACATCCCGTCTGCCGCCCTGAATCAGGCTGAATACGCCGGGATGGAGGTTGCAGGTCCTGATTGCGGCATCAATGGCTTCCGCCACTATTTCGCCGGTGCCCGGATGGGCGGAATGGCCCTTGACCACGACCGGGCATCCGGCGGCCAATGCGGCAGCCGTGTCGCCGCCCGCGGTCGAGAAAGCCAGCGGGAAGTTCGAGGCACCGAAGACCGCCACGGGACCGATCGGTCGCTCCAGCAGCCGGATATCGGGACGCGGCATGGGCTGGCGGTCTGGCAGGGCGCGATCATGGCGGCGGTCGAGATAGTCGCCCTTGCGGATATGATCTGCGAACAGGCGCAACTGGCCCACGGTGCGGCCGCGTTCGCCCTGCAGCCGCGCTTCGGGCAGGCCGGTTTCCTGGCTGCCGATTTCGGTGATCGCCTCGGCGCGAGCCTCGATCTCGTCGGCGATGGCGTCGAGGAAGCGGGCGCGGTCTGCACGACTGGAATAGGCGAAGGACCAGAATGCATCCTCTGCCGCCTCGCAGGCGCGATTCACCAGATCGACCGTGCCGACCCAGAACTCATGCGTCGGGCCGTGGGCCGGTTCGCTGCTGAAACGCTGATCGGTGGCGACCCACTCGCCTGCGATCAAGTGCTTGCCATGCGGAGTGAAAGTCATGAAAAATCCTTTCAGATCGTGCCGGACCGATGCGTCGCAGACAATTGCGCTGCGCTCGGCCCGCTTATGATTGTGGTAAAGGTCGTCCCGAAACCGGCAGCGGATGGGCTGCCATGCTGTTGCTATCGTCCGGTGCGGGCACGCCAGTCCTCGTATTTCTTCAGGTTTTCATCCCTGGTCGCCGGATAGAGGCCGATGATCGCCGCGCCCGCCTGAACCTCTGCCAGAACAAAATCCTCGTAACTTTCCATGCCGGTGCATTCATCGGCGATCTCGTCGGCCAGATGCGCCGGGATCACCATCACCCCGTCCTTGTCGCCGACCATCACATCGCCCGGAAAAACCGGCGCATCGCCGCAAGAGATCGGGACATTGATGTCCAGCGCCTCGTGATGGGTCAGGTTGGTGGGCGCCGAGGGCTTCGCGAAATAGGCGGGCATGTCCAGCTTGCCGATGCCTTCCGCGTCGCGCATTCCCGCATCGGTCACCACCCCCGCCGCGCCGCGCAACGCCAGCCGGGTGATCAGGATCGAGCCGGCCGTGGCCGCGCGGGCATCCTTGCGGCCATCCATCACCAGCACATGGCCGGCCGGGCAGGTCTCGATGGCGACGCGCTGCGGGTGATCCGGATTGCGAAAGACCGTAAGCGGGTTGCGATCCTCGCGCGCGGGGATATAGCGCAGGGTGAAGGCGGGACCGACCATGTTCTCATCCTTTGGCGCGACCGGCACGACACCCTGGATGAACTGGTTGCGCAGCCCGCGCTTGAACAGGGCGGTCGCGATCGAGGCGGTCGAGACCTGCTTCAGCTTTGTGCGGGTGTCGTCGGAAAGGGTATGGTTGCTCATCTGGGCCTCACTTCAGAACATGGGTTTTCAGGAAAGCATCAAGCCGATCCTGCTGCGATGGGTTCAGCGGCCAGGCCGAGGGCGGGCGGGTCGGGCCGCAGTCCAGACCCATTCCCAGAAGGGCCGCCTTGACCCCGGTGACATTGGCACCGTTCATCTCCTCGGCGCGAATGTCTTCGAACACGCGCATCTTCGCGATCAGGGCGTTGGCCCCGGCATAATCGCTTTCCTCAAGTGCCGCGTGGATTGCCACGGACATCTCGGGCCAGACATTGATCAACCCCGATGTGAAACCGCGCGCGCCAACCGCATAAAGCGCGGGCGCCCAGACCTCGGCCAACCCGCCGACCCAGGTGATCGAAGGGTCGGAAGCGGCTATTGCCTCGGCCAGTTTCAGCGGATTTGGAGTGGCCCATTTGACGCCCCGAACCTCGGGCAGTGAGACCAGATCCACGATTGCATTCGTGCCGATGGCGTCATTACGCAGATAGACCATCATCGGCAGCCCGCCCGACGCATCGGCCACGGCCTTGAGGTAATCGACAATACCACGCGGTGCCACGAAGGGATCGGGGGGCTGATGGACCATCAGCGCCGCAGCCCCGGCATCGGCCGAGGCGCGGGCCAGCCGCTGTGCATCGCGGATCCCCCGCCCGACGCCCGCCAGCAGCGGCGCACGACCGGCGACCAGCCCGGCCACCTCTTGCACCATCGTCACGGCTTCGTCGGTCGTCAGGGCATAGAATTCGCCGGTATTGCCGTTCACGACGGGCATGTGCACGCCCGCGCCAAGCGCACGGTCGAGAATGGGGGCAAGGCGTGCCGGGTCTATTTCCCCGTCCTTGTCATAAGGCGTCACGAGAATACCCGAGATACCGCCCAGTGCCTTTCCAAGAATGTCTTCAGTCATTGCCTCGCCTCAGAAAATGTCGGGTTCACCGGCAGCGCGACCGAAATCGTGCTGAAGGAAATCGAAATCGCAGCCCGTATCGGCCTGCGTCACATGCTTCGAGAACATCCAGCCCCAGCCCCGTTCGAAACGCGGCTCTGGCGGCTGCCATGCCTCGCGGCGGCGGACGATTTCGGCTTCATCGACCAGCATGTCGAGCCGACGCAGCGGCAGGTCGAGCCTGACGATATCGCCGGTCCGCAACAGCGCCAGCGGCCCGCCAACATAGGCTTCCGGCGCGACATGCAGCACACAGGCCCCGTAGGATGTCCCCGACATCCGCGCATCGGATATGCGCAGCATGTCGCGATGGCCCTGCCGGATCAACGCCTTGGGAATGGGCAGCATCCCCCATTCCGGAAAGCCCGGCCCGCCCAGAGGCCCGGCATTGCGCAGCACCAGCACATGGTCGGGGGTGACGTCCAGATTATCGTCGTCAATGGCCGCCTTCATCTCGGGATAGCTGTCAAAGACCAGCGCGGGGCCTTCGTGAACATGATATTTCGGATCGCATGCGGCTGGTTTGATCACCGCACCATCGGGGCAAAGATTACCGCGCAGCACCGCCAGCGAGCCTTCCTTATAGATCGGGTTCGACAGCGGGCGGATCACGTCGTCGTTCCAGACCCTCGCCCCTTCAAGGTTTTCGCCCATCGTCCGCCCGGTTACGGTCAGACAGGACAGGTCCAGCCTGTCGCGCAATTGCACCATCAATGCGCGCAACCCGCCCGCATAGTGGAAATCTTCCATCAGGTAGTCCTTGCCCGAGGGGCGGACATTGGCGATCAGTGGCGTGTCGCGGCCAAGTTCGTCCAACGCGTCAAGCGACAGGTCCACCCCCGCACGACGCGCCATCGCCACCAGATGCACCACCGCATTGGTCGAACAGCCCGTCGCCATGGCGACGATGGCGGCGTTGCGCACCGAGGCATCAGTCACGATCCGGTCGGGGGTCAGGTCCTCCCAGACCATATCGACAATGCGGCGGCCGCAATCCGCGCTCATCCTCTGGTGGCCGGAATCGACCGCTGGGATCGAGGACGCGCCCGGCAGCGTCAAGCCCATCGCGTCGGTGATCGCGGTCATCGTCGAGGCGGTGCCCATCGTCATGCACACACCCGCCGAACGGGCGATACCGCCCTGCAAGTCTTCCCATTCCTTCTCATCGATATTACCGGCGCGGCGTTCGTCCCAGTATTTCCACGCGTCGGATCCCGAACCGAGATGCTGACCGCGATAGTTTCCGCGCAACATCGGTCCGGCGGGCAGATAGATCATCGGCACGCCTGCGGTAATCGCCCCCATGACCAGACCCGGCGTGGTCTTGTCGCAGCCACCCATCAGTACCACCCCGTCAAAGGGGTGCGAACGGATCATCTCTTCCACTTCCATCGCCAGCATGTTGCGATAAAGCATCGAGGTGGGCTTGGTGAAGCTTTCGTCCACAGACAGCGAGGGCATTTCGACAGCAAAGCCTCCCGCCATCTGAATGCCGCGCTTCACGTCCTTTGCGCGTTCGCGGAAATGCGAATGGCAGGAGTTGATCTCGGACCAGGTGTTCAGGATCCCGATCAGCGGGCGCCCCATGAACTCTTCGGGTGAATAGCCGAGCTGCATCAACCGCGATCGATGGCCAAAGCTGCGCAGGTCGTCCGGTGCAAACCAGCGAGCCGAACGCAATTGGGAAGGTTGCTTGCGGACAGGTCGTGTCATCTTGTCTCCGTTGGATCGGGGCGCTGCCATGGCGGTGGGCCGGTCGTGCATCAGCTGCTTGTCCGCGCGGGCCGCTTGCGCAAGCCCGACCAGATCTGCCAGACGATCGAAAGTGCGGCCAGCGCGAGGAAAGCACCGGAAATCGGGTTGGTCAGAAAGCCGCTGTACTCACCCTGCGACAACTGAAGCCCGCGCCGGAAATTCGTTTCCGCCATCGGACCAAGGATGAAACCGATGATGAAGGGTGCAGTGGGAATGCCCGCCTTGACGAAGGCATAGCCCAGGATACCGAAGCCCAGCACCGTCCAGATATCGAAGGTGCGGCTGGCAAGGCCGAAGGCGCCGACCGCACACAGCACGAGAATCACCGGCAGCAGGATATGACGCGGGATGGCCAGCAGTTTCACGAAGATGCGCAGCCCATAGAATTCGACGATCAGCATCACGATTGCCGAAATCGTAAGTGCGGCGAAGATCGTGTAAACGAGGCTCGCCTGCGTCACGAACAGCATCGGACCGGGTTGGATGCCGTGCATCATCAATCCACCCAGCAGGATCGCCGTGACGGCATCACCGGGAATGCCCAGGGTCAGAAGCGGGATCATCGCACCACCGATCCCGGCATTGTTGGCGGACTCGGGTGCGACGACCCCTTCAAGCGTGCCCTTGCCGAATTTCTCGGGCGTCTTGGAACGCGAGCGGGCGGCGATATAGGCAAGAATGTTCGAGGTGCCGGCACCGATCCCGGGAAGGATCCCGATGACAATACCGATGACGGACGAACGGAAGGCGTTGGGGATCTGCTCGAAGAACTCCTTCATGCTGAAGCCGAAGCCCTTTACGCCCTTCATGACAGGGGCCATGATCTTGATGTTGCTGCCCGCACGGCCCCCTTCGGCCACCTTGATAACCTCGGCGATGGCGAACATCCCCACCAGCACCGCGAGAATCGAGAAACCCGAATTCAACTCGACCGTGCCGAAGGTGAAGCGACGGGTTGCATCGACCGGTGCGATCCCCACCGTCGAGACGCCAAAGCCCACCAGCCCCGAAAAAATGCCCGTCGTCATCGAGCCCGAGGACAGCGTCGCAATCAGCGTCAGCGAAAAGATCGCGATGGCGAAATACTCATGCGGGCCGAATGACAGCGCCACCCGCGCCAGCGTCGGTGCGATGAAGACAAGCGCGATGATCGACAGGATCGTCCCGATAAAGGAAAAGACGATCCCTGCCCCCAGCGCCTTTACCCCCTCGCCCTTTTCCATCATCGGGCCACCATCGAAAGTCGTGGCGATCGAGGATGGCGTGCCGGGGATCTTGAGAAGGATTGCCGCGATGAGCCCGCCCGAGGTCGCGCCCACGAAAAGCGCGACCAGCAGCGACATGCCCGCGGCGGGCGACATGCCATAGGTCATGGGCAAACACAGCGCGATGGCCATGACGGCGGTCAGACCCGGGATGGATCCGAAGATGATGCCCACGACCACACCCAGAAAGATCAGCAGCAGCATCTGGGGCTGAATTGCGGCGAGAAGGCCGGCGGCGAAAAGATCTACCATCGTCTGCGCTCCTCAGAACAGGAATGGGGCCAGCGGGCCTGCCGGAAGCATCAGGCTGAAGCCATAGCGGAAAAGAAAGAAGATCGCGGTCGATACCACCACCGCCAGAAGCGCCAGCCGCAGCCACGGGACAGGCTTGCCGGACGGGCTGAGCAGCGCGAATTGCAGGAAAAGATAGATCGCGGCGGCAAAGACGAAGCCGATCGGCCGCATCATCAGCACGAAAAGACCGATCAGCAGCAGCGAGAAGACGACGCTGGGATAATCCGGGGCACCTTCGCCGACGGGCGCGTCCTCATCATCGACTGCGGCGCGGGCCTGCTCGACGATGTCGCCGCTGACCGGCTGCGGCGCCGGGGTGGCGGGCTGGCACCAGCTCTGGAACAGATGAACGGCGCCCAGCAGGATCATTCCGGCCGACAGCACTTTGGGAAAGAAGCTGGCATCCACGCCGCCGGAGCCCGGTACCCGGGCTGCAAGAAGGAAGTAGATCAGGCCCGTCAGCAGCATGGCCGCGCCGACTACAAGGCCCTTCGTTCTGGACTGTGCCATGATTGATCCGCTTTGTCAGAAAGTTCGCAGATTATGCGTCCGGGCGGGCCGGACGCATGCTTGCCCAGATATCAGCGAGACGCCTGCAGCGCGTCGCGATACTGCATGTAATTGTCGCGGATCGTGCCCAGCAATTCCAGCGATTCCTCATGCCCGTAAGAAAGCACGGGCTGACGGAAGCCTTGTTCAAGATCGGACGCATATTCCGGGATCTCGGAAATCTCGGCCGATATTTCCGCCATACGCTCGATGATCGCTTCGTCGGTCCCTTTGGGGAAGGCGATGATGTACGGATTGTTCATCACGAAATCGATGCCCTGTTCGGAGAAGGTGGAAATTTCCCCCAGAAGCGGGTTGCGTTCCGCGTTGGGCTGGCCAAGCACTGCCATCTGACCGGCCTCGTGATAGTCCTGGATTGCCCCATAGGCGATGCCCGCCACATGAATGCGGCCACCAAGCAAAGAGGTGATCTTTTCGGCAGCCGAGCCGGTATCGACAAAACGCATTTCAGCGCCTGTTTCATTCATGAGCAGAAGACCCTGCAGGTGCGAATAGCCCCCGAATTCAGTGCCAAAGATCACCGCATTCGGATCCTCGTTCGTGCGTTCCAGCAGTTCCTCGACCGACGTGATTTCCGATTGCGCGCTGGTCACGAAGACGGCGCCCTGGTCCACCGCCGGGATGCAGCAGATCTCGAAATCGTCGATGCCATAGTCGGCCAGACCCGAAACCTCGGTCACGATCAGGTGGCCGGTATGACCGAACAGGATCGTCGAGCCGTCAGGGGCGGCATCGCGCACGGCCGAGGTGGCAATCGTCGCACCACCGCCGGGCATGTTGGTGATGACCATCGATACACCCGTCACCTGTTCGAAATAACGGGCGAAGGTGCGGGCATTGAAGTCGGTATCTCCGCCCGGGCTGGCACCGATGATCACAGTGACGGTCTGGCTTGGCCAGTCGGTCTGAGCGAAGGCCGCCCCCGTTACCGCGGTGATGGTAGCCGCCGAAAACAGCAATGTTCTGAACGCACTCATTTAGGCTCTCCTCCCCGTTTGAGTCGCATGGCTTGAAATGCCAGTGTTTAGCGCACTAATATATTTGTGCGTCAGTATCAACTGATTTTACGCTGCTGGCGTTATGGGCGTGCGCGGTGTATCCGAACCGCCGGGGATATTGAGCATGCAACACCTTCACCGACGCCGGTCCCGTTCGGACAGCATCTACGCCGACATGCGTCGTCGGATTCTGTCGCTTGAACTGCCTCCCGGAACCATTTTGAACGACCGGGAACTGAGCGAGCGATATGGCACCAGCCGCACCCCGGTGCGCGATGCGGTTCAGCAGCTTGCGCAGGACGGGCTGGTCCACGTCGCGCCACAGTTCGCAACTTTCGTCACGCCGTTCGATCCGATCGCGGTGCGGCAAGCGCATTTCCTGCGCATCAACCTTGAAACGCCCCTGATCAAGCAGCTTTGCGCCCGCGAAGCACTGGACCTCACACCCGCCAGACGCCTGATAGCCCGCCAGCGCCTTGCGCTGGAAGGGAATGATTTCATTGGCTTTCTTGGGCTTGATGACGCATTCCACCACGCGCTTTTCGAACTGGAGGAAATGGGTGAGATCTGGATGCTCATCCAAAGCCGCAAGGCACAGCTCGACAGGCTTCGCTATCTGCTGGCCATCGAACACGGGCAGGTATTTCATCCGATCGAACAGCACGGCGCGATTGTCGATGCGATCGAGGCGCATGATACCCGGGCCGCCCTTGACGTGCTGCGGGTCCATGTTTCCGGCTCGGTCCAGCGCGTTGACGGCATGGCCGCGAAACATCCGGACCTGTTTCGCTGGCCGGCCACCCGCGAACTGGCCCGCAGCAGTCGCGGCGGATTGCGCGACACGCAGACATGACAACAGTTAATCGACCTGACTGCCAGCGCATGAGCGAAAGATGAAAAACCCAAAACGATTCGAGACAAGAGAGGGCGATTTGCGCGCAGATCTTCGCCGCCGGATCATTTCTCTCGAGCTGCCCCCCGGCACGGCGCTTTCACGCCAGCAGCTGCAGGAACAATATGCCCTCAGCTCGACCCCGATTCGCGACGCGTTACTTCAGTTGCAGGAAGAGGGGCTGGTCGCGGTTCAGCCGCAGTCGCGCACCTGCGTCACCCTGATCGACGGCGAGCAGGCCCGGCAAGCCCACTTCCTGCGCAGCACCATCGAGCGTGAGATCGCGACCTGTCTGGCACATTCCGCCGGGCCGGAACTTCATACCACGCTGGACCGGCTGGTGCGGCTGCAAGAGGATGTCGCCACCCAAGATCTGGATCTTTTTGCCCAGCTCGACCACGACTTCCATCAAGAGCTTTTCATCGCGGCAGGTCTGGAACACGTCCATGACGCGATCAGGCGGGAAAGCATCCATATAGACCGCATACGCGCCCTGCACCTGCCGATGGGCGACAAGACCGCCCGCATCCTGGATGATCATCGCCGGATCGCCGGTGCTTTGCGCGCAGGCTCGGCCGAGCAGGCCGGCGCGGCCATGGCGCAGCACCTGTCGCAGTCGATCGGGATGGCCGCAAAACTTCGCAAGCTTCACCCCGACTATTTCCTTGCCTGAACGTGATTCGGCTGCTGCCACCATATGGGACGAGCATTCCGGACAGCGCCCGCATGTCACGCCGTCGGGGTGTCACGCAGCCAGGGATTCACGGGAACTTGAACAGTTGTTGTTGTTCGCCGCTTTGGGCTAATCTCCAGCCAGACGATCTGAAAACAGGGACATGCACATGAAAATCAAGACATTGTTCGCGGCCATCGCAATCGCCGCCTCATTCGGCCATGCCGCATCGGCGCAAGAGATGTCATTCTTCCGTATCGGCACCGGTGGTACGGCAGGCACCTATTATCCGATTGGCGGGCTGATCGCGAATGCCATCTCGAACCCGCCGGGTTCGCGTGCATGTGAGGATGGCGGATCCTGCGGCGTTCCGGGGCTGGTCGCGACGGCGGTTGCCTCGAACGGCTCGGTCGGCAACGTGAACGCCATCAACGGTGGCGCGATGGAAGCGGGCTTCAGCCAGTCCGACGTGGCTTATTGGGCGCAAACCGGCACCGGGTTGTGGGAAGACCAGCCAGCCGTCGAAAAGCTTCGCCTGATCGCCAACCTTTACCCCGAGAGCATTCACCTCGTGGCCCGC